>NZ_JBDGQZ010000054.1:0-38531 GCF_042218505.1 Halobellus sp. | reverse complement strand
CGTGAGGCGGGTCGTCATGGTGATCGTGAGGCGGGTCGTCATGGTGATCGTGAGGCGGGTCGTTATGGTGATCGTGAGGCGGGTCGTTATGGTGATCGTGAGGCGGGTCGTTATGGTGATCGTGAGGTGGCATTGTTTTTGTGGGAGAGATTGGCGATAGAGTATCATTTACTAATCTGGCAACTCCTCTAATTTCTCCATTTTGGAGAAAGTGCGTAGGCTATTTAAACCTGTTGCCGAAGGAGCAGTAATTCACTACAAGATGTGGGTACTGAACGGCCGTTAATTCCACCCAGTACCGGTAAAATCGCCGTTACAGGCGCCCGAAATGGCGGTGCGTGAGGTTCACACTATCTTTGGGCTTAGGCAAACTGTTGGATACACGCTCTGTATCGACCGATTCAAGCAACACTGGTTTCGACACCTTCCGGTGACCGATACGCGCCCTCCATTTTGCACTGGACTCCCGAATCATACATTTTCTGCCAGTAATCGCGTGACCGACTCAGAGGGTGTACTCAGCAATTGGTGGACGATACATACCACGGGGCGATGTTGCACTACCCCGCCTCAGTAATTAGGGGGGGTCGTACACCGCTCGTAGGGAATAAGACTCACCGGATTGCCGTCAGCGTGGCGTCTAACGACCTACTAACGACTTCTCTCAGTCGTGGCTTCTGTTCTTCGTAGCAGCGAGCGACCCGAGGACAGCGACGAGCGCCGCGATCTGAACCAAGGGCGCGTCCGCCCCGACGGAATAGACTATCGCACCCATAACGGCAAACCCGAGCATCTGCCGCGTGGCTCGCTCCCCGAATAGTTCACAGCCGATTCGGTCGATAACCTGACCGGCTTCTCCGAACTGGCCCATATGTGATATCGTGATATACTGGCTCATAATAAGCTTTTTTCGGAGAATGGGGAAGAGTTCTCAGTGTTGAATATGCGCGTTGTATTCAGCAGATCTCTCAGAGCATCATTCGCTGCTGATAGGATTCACAGTAGTCAGTAGGCAGGCGGGGTCTCACGGCTGATTCGGCTATGAACTCGTGAAATAACCACCGTGAGAACTCTTCTACGACATCCTGTCCCGCAGCCTACTTCACACGTCGTCGTCCAGTTCGATCCCGTCACGGTACTCCTCAAAGGCGTCGTCGAGTTCTGCTTTGATCGCCGCCCGCTCGGCCTCGGTGAGTTCCCGTTTCTCCTGGGCGGCAAGCACCGCGCGCGCCAGGAGTTCGTTGTTCATCCGCATCGACGGATTCGCGAAGTTGCTCGAGAGGTCCTGGCGATCACGCGACATCTGGTTCCAGACGCCACCTTCGGTGTAAAAGTAGGTGAACACGAGCGTGCCGCCGAGCGTCGCCCCGATCAGGGGCCAAGCGTACTCACCGTGTCCGTACTGTCTGAGTGTGATCGTGGCGGTCGAGAGCCCGGTCATCCCCAGCATCGCCAATCGGACCATCCCGGAGACACCGTCGACGCGGGCTAGCCACCGAGCGGCCAACCGGACCCACCAGCGTTCTGTGGTCATCGCCGCCGCGTATGCGAGCGAGCGTCAAAACGACCGCGACTCGACCGCGCCGGATGGTGCTCGACCGTCAGCCCGCTGACTGCTCTGCGGCCGTGTTCATTTGCCCGACACTGAGAATCAGCGTACTCTCGTCGGCGTTCACCGCTTTGACGGTCCCCGATAGACGGAGTCCAGTCGAGGGCGTGGGGCCGACGGTCACGCGGTCGCTCTCGGAGAACCGCCGGATCGATCCGCGGAGCGTCACCGCCGCGCGGCACAGATCAGGGTGATGAACAGTCCCGAGATAGATCTCCTCGACGTTGATGCCGTCGACCACGCCGCCGTTGCGCTCGACCGGCACCTGTGCGGCCTCGTCCATCGTTTCGACATCGAGCGCTTCGTAGGCGTTCGTAGTCGGTTTATAGCCACCCTTCGGCCCCGGGATCCCTTCGACTAGTTGGAGCGCCCGGAGGCTTTGCATCTGGTTGCGGATCGTACCAGGGTTGCGATCGATGTCTTCGGCGATCACCTTGCCCTGCACTGCGCGTTCCATCTCGCTCGACAGGTCGACCAGCGACCTGAGAATACGCTTCTGACTCGACGTCAACTCGGGTATCGACATAGAAGACAATGATGGACTTAATTTGATAATCGTTTGGATAATATGAAGTAATATGCCTTAAACAGTAAAGAAATGAGCAATATTACAGAAGAACAAATAATAACGACAATAGAACTTGATATACTGTGAATTTACAGATAGGCTCGATAATGAGTAAAATATTGTCGGATATGAACGAATTAACTTCAGTATCTAGTAATTAGAGGGCCGAATTTATGAGTAAGTATTGTGTTCTACAGTGTTTCCTTAAACAAACAGTACAAAATATATTTAGGCTCTGACCTGCGACCGTCGCCAGTGATGTTCGATGGTGTCGATGCTCGCACCGACTGCCGGACGCAGGGACTGTGGGGCGACCGCATCGCGGGTGCGCAGAGGGGCAAGGAGCGATGACTGACCCTTCCACTGCGCCGGAGTCGCGGGTGGCCGACACCGAGTCCACTGGCGATCTGTTCATCGCCGATGCAGCAGACTCGGATGTGCGTGACGAACGTCTCTCTGTCTCGTTCGATCCCGAGGCGGCGCGACAGCGGATCGAAACTGTCGTTCGCGAGACGGTCGACGACGCCGATGCCAGCGGCGCCATCGTGAATATGAGCGGCGGACTGGACTCGACGGTGACGGCGGCGCTCGCCGTCGACGCCCTGGGTGCCGAGCGGGTCTACGGGCTGATCCTTCCGTGTACCAAACTGGGCGCGACATCCGCGCGGGACGCGGAGGCGCTCGCCGACGCACTCGGTATTGATTACGACACGGTCCACCTCCAGCCGCTGTTCGCACGCTTCGGATCGATTGTCCCCGACGGCTTCGAGTTTCACGACGAGCCCGTCTGGGCCGGCAACGCAATCGCCCGGCTCCGGATGCTGCTCGCGTATTTCGCTGCCAACGCGACAGGTCGCCTGGTCTGTGGCACAACCAACCGGAGTGAGCGGCTTCTCGGATATTTCACGAAGCACGGCGACGGCGCGGCAGACCTCCTTCCGATCGGGCACCTGTATAAGACCGAAGTCAGGGCACTGGCCGAGACGCTCGATGTCCCGGAGTTCGTCCTCGACAAGGAACCGACGGCCGGGGTCCGTCCCGGGCAGGTGGACGCCGACGATCTCGGGGCTCCCTACGACGTTATCGATCCGATACTCAGACTCGGTATCGACTTCGGACTCGATCCCGACACTGTTGCAGCCCAGACCGGCGTCGATGTGGCGACCGTCGTTGACCTCCTCGATCGGTATGAGGCGACCGTACACAAACGACGGATGCCGACCGTCCCCGCTCGGGACGACGGTCGCTGAGGTCCCTCGCGAGGCTTCGGTCCCGCTCCGTCGCCGAAAGACGTGGAGTTTTACCTGCTGCATCCTAACCCTCACTTGATGTTGGACGGCGTCAGTGTCGCGCTCGGGATCTCGGGGAGCATCGCCGCCGTGAAGGTGGTCGAACTCGCTCACGAGTTGCGACGGCAGGGGGCGGCGGTCCGCGGCGTGATGACAGAGAGCGCGCAGGGAATCATTCACCCGTGGGCGGTGGAGTTCGCGACCGAGAACGACGTCGTGACAGAGATCACGGGTCGCGTCGAGCACGTCGAACTCTGCGGCCGCGACGGCTGGGCTGACGTACTCCTGCTCGCTCCCGCGACAGCGAACACGGTCGGGAAAATCGCCGGCGCGGTCGACGACACGCCCGTGACGACCTGTGCGACGACTGCGCTCGGCGCGGACGTTCCGGTCGTGATCGCGCCCGCGATGCACGAACCGATGTACGACCACCCAGGGGTCATCGAGGCACTCGACCGCGTCGAGTCCTGGGGTGTCACCTTCGCTGATCCCCGTATAGAGGAGGGCAAAGCCAAAATCGCGACCGAGGCGGCCATCGTCACCGAGACAGCGCGGGCGACGAGAGCGCAGTCGCTCGCCGGGCACCACGTCGTCGTCACGGCCGGTGCGACCGCGGAGGCGATCGATCCCGTCCGGATTCTCACGAACCGCGCGTCCGGCAAGACCGGTCGAGCAGTCGCCCGGGCGTGTCACGTCCGCGGGGCCGACGTGACGCTCGTCCACCCCGGCGGCGACGTCCACTACGCGGACGCCGTTACGGCCGAATCGGCCGCAGAGATGCACGACGCCGTGTTAGCGCACACTGATAGCGACACCGACGCCGTCGTCTCTGCAGCGGCAATCTCCGATTACACCGTCGAGGCCGCGAGCGAGAAACTCCGCTCGGGCGAGGCGCGAACGCTCGAACTCGAACCGACGCCGAAGTTGCTGGATGCCGTGCGTGAGGGCCACCCCGACCTCCCGATCGTCGGCTTCAAAGCCGAGACGTCCGGCGACGACAGTGCGATGATCGAGGCCGCGCGTGCGATCCTCGACCGCGTTGGACTGGCGTTCGTCGTGGCCAACGACGCTTCAGTGATGGGCGTGGACGCGACGCGGGCGCTGTTCGTCGAGAGCGACGACGTCATCGAGTTCTCCGGATCGAAGATCGAACTCGGCGCGAGGGTGGCAGAGCGTCTCGCGGCCGCCGTCACCGAGTGACGGCTCTTGTGATGTGCGGTCGTCGTCCCTGAGTACTGTGTGGTGTGTGACGCGCGAACCGCAGTCACTGCACCCGACGATCCGCGTCCGCGATAATCTTGTAGGCAAGGCCGATGCGTCCGCCGAGGAGGATCACGAACCCACCCGCGAGGACGCTCCCGACGAATCCGCCGTCCCCGCCCCGCAGTGCCAGTCCGGAGGCGAACCACATACCAGTGAGGAACCCGAAGTAGCCGACGCCGATGACGACGTACAGCGCGCCATCTCTCGACTGAGTCCGCAAGCAAGGGCCTCTCTCGGTCTCAGAGTGCTCATACCGCTACCCCGACCGGTCTGTAGAAATCCTCGTCGCTAGCCGTGACCGAGCGTCGCTAGCCAGGCGCTACAGCAGGCCGACCAGCGTCGCCGCCAGGACGATCACCACGAGGAGGACGCTCGTCGCGATGGTCGCACGCATCCCGCCGTACTGCAACGAGTCCCTCTCATCACCCAGTAGCGCAATGGCCGGACCGCGGATCGCGCCGTAGGGGTCGGAAGCGGCGTCCAGCGCCGTCATTGCGGCGGCCACGACCGCTCGATCGACGGCCGCGAACAGTTCCGTGATCCCGCGGACGAGGCCGCGCATCCCGTAGAACGTCGCCGGTTCGATCACGATGTCGACGTCGATGCCGTTGCCGATCTTCGAGAGCGGCGTCTTCAACAGGGCAAACCCGACGACGCCAAGCCCCGCGAGCAGGAATCCCTCGCCGAGGTGGCCGAGCGTGAACGGGTGTGCGTCGGCCGTGCTACCCGGAAGGAGTGCAAACAGCGCGTCGGGGTAGAGGCCGAGAACCACACACAGCGTGGCGACCCCGACCATCGCGACACGCTGGCCGGGAACCGAGCGCTGAATCGTCCAGGTACTGTCGCTCTCGCGGAGGAACGCGTAGTAGCCGAACTTGATGAAGGACATAAACGTCCCGACGCCGGCCGCGAGCAGAATGTAGAAGATTCCGTTGAGGTGTTCTTTGTGCGCCGCGGCCGTGATCATCCCCTTGCTGACGAAGCCGTTGAATCCGGGGAAGCCGCTGATCGACAGCGCCGCAGCGGTGAACGCCAGCGCCGTCACCGGCAGGGCCCGACCCAACCCGCCGAGGTACTTCAGGCTCTGCTTGCCTGTCCGCGAGATGACGACGCCCGCGGTCATAAACAGCAACGCCTTGTAGAGGATGTGATTGAACACGTGCGCGAACGCACCGGCGGTAGCGAGCGCCGTTCCGACGCCGATGCCCGCAACCATATAGCCGACCTGCGACTGGATGTGATACGAGAGCAGGCGGCGCATATCGTTCTGCAGCAGGGCGTAGACGACGCCGACGAGCGCCATCGCAGCCCCCATATACGCGACCGCGAGGTTGCCGTCGGGGAAGGCCCGCGCGAGCCCGTAGACACCGGTCTTCGTCGTGTACACTGAGAGGAAGACGCTCGCGGCGACGTGTGGACGCGGATACGTGTCGGGCAGCCAGGTGTGCAGCCCCACGAACCCGACGTTGACGCCGATTCCGACCGCGGCCAGCGCGGCCGGAATGCCTGCTGTGATGCCGTCGCTAGCGCTGAAGAGGAACGATCCCACCTCGGTGTAGTGCCAGACAATCGCCGCCATCAGCAGACTTCCGCCGAGGCCGTGATAGACGGCGTAGCGGAACCCGGCGCGGACGGCCTCGCCGCCGTAGTCCCAGACCAGGAGCGTGCTCGTGACCGCCATCAGTTCCCAGAAGAAGACCATCGTCAGCCAGTCGCCGGCGAAGACGGAGCCGACGCTCGTCCCCACGTACCCCAGCGCGAACGCGGTCTGTCGGTTGCTCGCGTCGGACGAGTACGAGTACAAGACGGCGGCCGCTCCGATCAGCCCGAAGATGACGCCCATCAGCCGCGAGAACGCGTCGACGTTGAACAGCAGCGCGTCGAAGCCGAGGAACGTCACGTCGAGGTACGCCCCGGCGGGAGCCAGAAGCGACCATAGCGACACGCCGCCGGTCGCGAGAACGCCGAGCGCGTGCCCGAGCTTCCGCGAGAGGAACGGCAGCACGACGGCGACCGCGAGGATCGCGGCCGCCGGTGGCACGACAGTCGGGACGTCGGTAGTCGGCAGCGACACTGACGGCTCCGACGCGAGGACGGTCGCTCGAACGACGAGGTCGGCCACGAGCGGGAAGCCAGCGGTGCTCATCAGAACACCACCCCCGTCGCGTTCGCGACGACCTCGTAGACGAGTGCGAGAAACACCATCGCCTGTGGAGCGATTCCGAGCGCCACTGCACCGGCCGCCGCCACGCTGATCGGCCCGAGCATAAACCACGTGCTCTCTTCGCCGAAGCCACGGCGTTCCCACCCGGACGCAGGCGGACCCCCGTGAACGTCGGGGTACTCGTCGCTCCCGGCTTCTGTCACCGACATCTTCGTGCCGTCGTCGGGTCCGCCGTCGCGCTCCTCGTCGGCGTCGTCGGGCGCGTCATCCTGCAGGTGGTCGCTGGGATGCCGGTCGACGGCGTACTGACCCTCGCTCTCGACCCGGGCGTCGACCTCGACCTCGCCTTCTTCCTCGGAGGGCGTGACGTCCGGATCGATCTCCGGATCGACCGGTTCGGCAGTGTCGATGGGTACGTCCCCCGCCCCGGCTGTAGCCTCTGGGGCCTCCGGGGCCTCCGGTTCGCTCGCGGATTCCTCAGCGTCGCCCTCCCGGTCTTCTGTCCCCTCGCCACCGTCGGTACGGACGCGGGCCCCGCCGATCGGGAACTCCAGGAGCGGTTTGGCGTCCGAATCCTCGGGCGTCTGGAAGAACGCCTGGTAGACGATCGGCCAGAAGTAGCCGATGTTCAGGAGGCCCGACGTGAGCAGGACGAGCGCGAAAATCGCCGTCCCGTTGTCAATGCTCCCGATCAGGAGGTACCACTTGCTCACGAACCCGGCGACGAGCGGCAGTCCGGCCATCCCGACGCTCGCGACGCCGAAAGCAGCCATCGTGAGCGGCATCCGCTTTCCGATCCCGGCCATCTCGCTGATATCGTCGGTGTGGGTCTCGACGTGGATCGCACCCGCACAGAAGAACAGGGTGAGTTTCATAAAGGCGTGCGCCGGGATGTGCAGTAGGCCGCCGACCAGCGCCGCCGGCGAGAGCAGTCCGAGTCCGAGCACGATGTACGACAGTTGACTGATCGTCGAG
This sequence comes from Halobellus sp., assembly GCF_042218505.1. Classification (NCBI taxonomy): domain Archaea; kingdom Methanobacteriati; phylum Methanobacteriota; class Halobacteria; order Halobacteriales; family Haloferacaceae; genus Halobellus; species Halobellus sp. Next base: position 30,663 of record NZ_JBDGQZ010000054.1, on the reverse strand, counting down.
TACGCGAGTCGGCGCTTGAGGTTGTCCTGTCGGAGTGCGATGATGCTCGACACGAGGATCGTCACCGCCGCGACCGCCGCCAGCGGGAGGCCGACGCCGAGATCCGCGACCGTCTCGGGCCCGAACACGTCGAGGACGACGCGCGCGATCCCGAACACGCCGCTCTTGACGACCGCCACCGCGTGCAGCAGCCCCGAGACCGGCGTCGGCGCGACCATCGCGTCCGGCAGCCACGAGTGAACGGGGATGAGCGCCGCCTTCACGCCGAAGCCGCCGGCTAGGAGCGCGAAGGCCGCCCGCGCGAGAACCGGATCGACCGACGCCAACCCCGCGATGCCGCCGGGCGTGAACGCCACCGTTCCGGTGGTCCAGAAGACCAGGACGGTTCCTGCGAGAACGGCGACGCCGCCCCCGAAGGTGTAGGCGAGGTACTTCCGACCCGCAGCCCGCGCCTCTTCGCTCTCGTCGTGAGCGACGAGCGGGTAGGTCGCGATCGTCAGCAGTTCGTAGAAGACGTAGAGCGCGACGAGATTCGACGCGAACGCGACCCCGAGCGCCGCGCCGACGCTGCCCGCGAACGCCGCGAAGTATCTGGTCTGTGAGTGCTCGTCGAGGCCGCGCATATAGCCGATACTGTAGAAACTCGTGACGAGCCACAGTGCGCTCGCGAGCAGAGCGAAAATCATCCCGAGCGGATCCGCGCGCAAGGTAAGTTCGATACCGGGCACGAACGTCCCCAACTGCGAGACGTGTGTCGTGCCGGACAGCGCCGGCGGTACGAGGCTCGCGACGGTCCCGAAGGTCACGAGCGCGGTGAGGAGCGTGAACGCCTCTCGAACGTCTGGTCTACGGTGTGATGCGACGATCGCCAGAATGCCGACTGCGGGGAGTAGCACCGCCGCAAGCGGCCTGAGAGAAGCTATTTCGGACATCTAGAAGTACACCTCCAGAACCGGCTCGAAGACCGCGATCAGATCTGATGCGACCAGACCGAGTCCGACTGCCACGACGGCCGCGGCGACGACCACGACCCGGGCGGTCGTCGAAACCGACTCGGGTTCGGCCACCGGTTCCGGTGCCACGTTGGACGCGTCGTCGTGGTCACCGCTCCCACCGTCGGAGGCTAGTTCGGAGCCGCCGCCGTCAGCGGCCGCAGCGACGGTGTCCTCGACAGGTGCGGGCGCGTCGCGGAAGTACATCCGCTCAACGACGCGAGCGAAGTAGGCAAGCGTCAGGAGCGTGCTCACGACCGCGACGAGCGCGACGCCCCAGCGGCCGCCCTCGACCGCGCCGAGCACGATCTGCCACTTGCCGGCGAAGCCGATCGCCGGCGGCACGCCGACCAGCGCGAACGCGAGGACGGCGAACGCGGCACTCACGAGCGGCGCGCGGTCGGCCAACCCAACGAAATCATCGACGGTCCGGCCGCCCGCAACGCTCGCGAGTGCGCCCACGCCGACGAACAGCCCCGCTTTCATTACCGCGTGCCCGACCAGATGGACTAACCCGCCGGTCACGGCCGTGGGGTTGGCGATGGCGAAGCCGGCGACGATCAGCCCAAACTGTGCAACAGAGGAGTACGCCAACATCCGCTTGAGGTCCGATTGGAGGACCGCCAGGACGGAGCCGACGATGACGCTCACCGACGCCAGGACCACGAGCGTGTCCAGTGCGAACGGGACCGCAGCGTCGAACGCGGGTGTGAACACGGTGTAGATGATCCGGAACAGTGCGTACGCCGCCGCAGTCGAGACGAGCGCCGAGATGTATGCGGTGACGCTGTCGGGCGACTCGGCGTACGCGCCGGGCTGCCAGGTGTGCAGGGGGAAGAGCGCCGCCTTGACCGCGAGACCGACGACGATGAGCCCGAAGCCCGTCAGTACGAGCGGCGAGCCGTACCCCACCGAGGAGAGTTGGCTGGCCAGATCCGCCATATTCAGCGTCCCCGTCGCGACGTAGAGGTAGCCGACGCCGAGCAGATACAGCGAGGCGCCGACCGTTCCGACGAGCAGGTACTTCAGGCTCGCCAGCGCCGCGGCCGGACTTCGGCCGGTGGCGACGAGCGCGTACGTCGCCAACCCCGTGATCTCGATGAACACGTACAGGTTGAACACGTCGCCGGTGGCGAACACCCCGGAGATGCCGGCGGTGAGTACCAACAGTTCGCTGTAGAACGCGTTCGAGTGCGGGCCTGCTCGCCGTGCGTAGGCGACAACCACGACGGTCACCACCGACGTCAACACGACGAGTACCGCACTCACGCCGTCACCGACCAGTTCGATGCCGAACGGGGGCGTATAGCCGCCGACGGCGTACGTGAACCGGCCGCCTGTGAGCACTTTCGCCCCGACGGTGATCGACAGTCCGAGGTGGACGAGCGCTCCGAAGGCGGCGGTCGCCCAGCCGATGCGATTCCAGCGCCTGCCGAACGCGATGGGGAACAGCGCGAGGACGATCGGGATCGCGACCAGGAGTGCGATGGCGTCAGTCATTCAGCCGCACCTCCCGGATGGTATCCTCGTCGAGCGTCCCGTAGGCGCCGTAGATCCGGACGATGAGCGCGAGCGCAACCGCCGTCAGGCTGACCCCGACGACGATGGCCGTCAGGATCAGGACGTGTGGCAGCGGGCTGACGTACGTCTCGGCGCCGTGGCTGTGGACTACTGGTGGTGCACCGCCGTCGATGTATCCGCTGGTGACGATGAACAGGAAGATCCCGACCTGGAAGATATTCAGGCCGATGATCTTCTTCACGAGGTTTGAACTCGCGGTGACGCCATAAAGGCCGAGGCCGACGAGCGCCACGAACACGACGTAGTTGTAGTGCGTCGCAAGCAGATCGATCACGGCTGCTCACCTCCCTGCGCGTCGGCGTCGCCTCCGCCCCCGCCGACGGACTCGAAGTCTCCCTGTGCCAGGCTGAAAAACAGCCCGACTAGGACACCAGAGACGATTGCGCCGATCCCCAGTTCCACGAGTTCGATCCCGTACTTGACGCCCGTCTTTCCGAGGTTGTAGGCTTCGTACTCGAGGAACGCACCGTTCGCCGCCACCGCACCGAGGCCGATGACGGTGAACGTCGCTCCGCCGGCCGCAATCGCGGCACGCGCGAGTGGCCCGTCCAGCCACGCACGCGTCGATTCGATCCCGAACGCGAACGCGAGCAACAGGACGGCCGCCGCGACGATGACGCCACCCTGGAAGCCGCCACCGGCTGATTCCGCGCCGTGGAACATCACGAATAACCCGAACGTGAAGGCGAACGGGGCGACGACGCGAACCGTCGTCATAATGATGGTACTTTCGACGTAGGTCTGGTTCTGTTCTGAACTACTCATACGTAGGCCTCCTGTCGCAACACGAGAAGCACCGCCAGTCCGGCGGCGATGACGACTGTCGCTTCACCCAGCGTGTCGAATCCACGGTAGGCGGCCAACACGGCTGTCACGGCGTTTTCGACGCCGGTCTGATCGTAGGCGTTTCCGAGGTAGTACTCCGTCACCCGGGAGGTCGCAACCGGCGAACTCACCGCGCCCACCGCCGGCAGCGATCGCACCGTCGTGAGCAACGCTCCGGCCAGAAGGGTGACGACCGCGACCGAGCGCCACTCGATCGGCTCGAACAGTCGCTCGCCGCTCGGCCTGACGGTCTTCGCGATCGTCACCAGAAAGAGGACCGTAGTGATTCCTGCGCCGACGGCGGCCTCAGTCAGCGCGACGTCCGGCGCGGCGAGCAGCAGCCACGTGACGGCGATCCCGAAGCTGAACGCCGTGAACGCGATGATGGCGTTGAGAACGTCTCGCAGGAAGATCGCCGCGACCGCCGTGAACAAGGCAAAGGTGAGCACGACGGTCAGTTCGGTCGTGATCGCCGTCATTCGTCGCCCTCCGTCGTCCAGGGCGTGATGCCCTGATCGTACGCAGCCCGCGTGATCGCGTGCGCCGCTGTCGGGTTCGTCACGAACAGGAACGCTGCCAGGATTGCCGTCTTCGCGACCGCGAGGTCCGCACCGAACACCAGCGCCGCCCCGCTCAGCGTCAGGATGATGCCGAGCGTATCACTCTTCGAGGTCGCGTGTGCGCGGGTGTATAGATCCGGGAGGCGGACGATACCCACGACCGCGACGAACCCGAAGAACGTCCCCGCGAGAACGAGCGCAATCGCGAGCCACTCGATGGGCGTCATCTCAGATCACCCCGCCTCGCTCGACGGTGAACTTCGAGATGGCGATGCTCATCAGGAAGTTCAGCATCCCATAGACGAGCGCGATGTCGAGATAGCCGGGGCGCTCTAGCGCCGCCGCCAGGAGCGCGAGCACAACCACCGCGTTCGTTCCGATCCCGTTAACCGCGATGACGCGGTCCTGCATCGTCGGGCCCGCGACGATTCGGTAGACCAACACGATGGCGAAGACGACGAACGCGCCTGCTGCAGCCAACAGTACTGTTCCGAGCAGTCCGGAAACCGCCATCAGGTCTCACCTCCGGTACCGGTCATCTCGGCCGCCGGATCGGTGTCGGTCCCCCCCGCGAACTCGGACTCGGCGTCCGACGACGTGGGGTCAGCAGTCACGAGCGATAGACTCTCGCGTTCCATCGGCGTCGGGATTCGGGCCCCGGCGCGGCCGTAGTAGACGAATCGGACCGCCCGCTCTAAGCCCCCTGCAGCGAGGTCGTCGCGGGCCGACCCGGTCAGCGTGTGGATGTCGAGGCCGTCGCGGCCGACGTCGACGGTCAGCGTCCCCGGCGTGAGCGTGATACTGTTGGCGAGCGTCGTCACCGGGAGGCCGCCCCAGACCGCCGCGCGGAACCGTCGCATCCCGGGATCGATCGGCAGGTCGGGGTGGAGGATGATGTAGGCGATCGAGATGTTCGCCTTCGTGATCTCCCACACCAGATACGGAACGAAGACTACTAATCGCGCGATGCGGAGTCCGGTCCGGCGGGGTGACGGTGACGAGACGAAGGTGACGTTCGCGAAGCCGATCGCCGCGAGCAGGGCGGTCAACCCGCCGGTGGCGAGGTTGAACAGGCTGAGCGACCCCGCGATCAGGAGATAGAACGCGTAAGTGGCACCGAACATCGCGACCCCCTTCCCGAGCGTCGTCCGCGAGACCAGCCGAGTCCGCGAGGTCTGTCGTTCGACCGGTGCCTCCTCGACGACGAAGTCCGACCGCGCGAGTTCCACCTCGAAGGGGCGAAGCATCGGCGCGCTCCCGCCGGGTTGGAACTCCGGATCGACGACGACGCGGCCGAGTCCGGCCGCCGCCGCGTACTCGGAGACGATCGCCGCGAAGTCGCCGGGGCTGAAGAGATACCGGTCGCTCCCGACCATTTTCGTCTCGATTTCGACGCCGGCGTCGGACGCCTCGCCGTTTTCGACCCCGAGATCCTCGTGCGCCCAGACTCTCACGCGCTCGAGCAGGCCGTCGGCCTGTTCGGTGTCGTCCTCGGACTCGGCGTCGACGGCGCGTCCTCGGGCCGGGTACACGAAGTGGACCGCCGGCGTCTCGCCGGTCGCTGCCGCGGTTTCGCGGGCCTCCCGAATCGCGTAGGCCACGGTGTTCCGGATCGTGGCGGATTCACCCACGGGAACGAGGAGGCGGGAACTCTCGGCACTCACCTGCCATCACCAACCCAGGTCGGTGCCGCTCCGTTCCGGTCGGTCGCTCGGCTCATACGTTACGGTATCGTTACTAAGGGTGTCAAATACGTCTTCCGCTCTGCCGAGCGCCAGCAACGCGGACAAGTGCTCATATGTCCAGTTTCCGCACCGTACGGGGGACTCTACTTTCGGCTCGGACTCGGACCGTCCGTCGTCTCATCGGGTGAATCGCTCCCGCGATAGCCGCTGCCACGGACCGCGGCGCGCTCTCGCGCCGAGGGGACGAACCGCCAGTTTTTATTTTCGACCCGGCATCGGTTCGACATGGACCAACTGCGACAGTCGCTCCTCGAGGCCCCGATTATCGAGAAGGGAGAGTACGAGTACTTCGTTCACCCGATCAGCGACGGCGTCCCGATGCTCCGGCCGGAACTCCTGCGGGAGATCGTGATCAAGATCATCCGCAAAGCCGAGATCGACGACGTGGACAAGATTGTCACCCCCGCGGCGATGGGGATTCACATCTCTACTGCAGTCTCGCTGATGACGGACATCCCGCTCGTCGTCATTCGAAAGCGCCAGTACGGCCTCGATGGCGAAGAGCCGCTGAGCCAGCAGACCGGCTACTCGGAGAACGAGATGTACATCAACGACGTCGATCCGGGCGATCGGGTGCTCGTCCTTGACGACGTGCTCTCGACCGGCGGGACGATGCGCGCGGTGCTCGATGCGCTCGACAACATCGGTGCAGACATCGTCGACACGGTCGCCGTTATCAAGAAGGCCGGTCCGAACGAACTGGACGACAGCGGCTACCACGTCAAAACGCTCATCAACGTCAGCGTCGAGAACGGCGAGGTCGTCATCGTCGACGAATCTGGAGACGACTGATCCGGAGCATCGCACGACGCTGACGGCGACGGCCCGAGTCGAGCGATGGACGAGCCGCGGTCTTCGTATGCGGCCCCGTCGATGGCTGGTTTCCCGATGTTCGTACTTTTCCGGTACGCTCCTCTGTGGCAGTTCGATCTTACCTCGGAGCTGGGCGATGCCGACGCAGCGGCGGGACTAGACCACACCCTGTCTCGTCTCGTCGCGGGTGAGCGCGACACGGTGGCGCGCCGCCACGCGAACGAGTCCAGGTCGGTCTGTGCGTCGCGCGCCTCCGAGAGGCGGTCAGTCGGCGGGGTGATCGTCCCGACCACATCACTGCTTGCCACCTGCTCGACGAGGAGTGAGATCGGATCCTGAGGTGTTTCCGATCCGCGTGTGCTACTCGATCAGGAACGTCGGTTCGGCGATCCGCTCGGAGCGACACTCCGGGCACCGTGAGGGGTTGTTCAGCGGGTCGTCGAAGCGGTCGAAACCGCACTCGCGGCACTCCGGTGGTGCGACGAGGAACTGCTCGTCGTCGGCGCGCTCGATGCTCTGTGCGACGTGTTCGACGTGTCGGTACACCGTTGACCGCGGCACGCCGACGGCCGTCGAGAGACCCGACGCATCGTGCGGTGCCGACCGAAGCGCGTCCGTGATCCGCTGTCTCGTTGTCGCGTCGTCGCCCGAGTCTACCATACCGGTACGCCGGTCGCATAGATCATAGTTCTTCCCGCCCGGTGCGGAGTCCGCCGATCATCTCGCCCGGGGAAACAGTCTTGAAACTCCGGTGGGAGGTGGAAGGTATGAAAGCTGTTGTCCTCGCGGGCGGGTACGCGACACGAATGTGGCCGATCACGAAGGACCGGCCGAAGATGCTCCTGCCCGTCGGTGACGGGACGGTTATCGACATCATCTTCGAGGAACTCGAGGACGACGACCGAATCGAGGAGGTGTACGTCAGCACCAACGAGGCCTTTGCCGGCGACTTCGAGGCGTTCCTCGAGGACTCCCCGTATGAGAAACCGACCGTCTCGGTCGAAGAGACTGTCGCCGAGGACGAGAAGTTCGGCGTCGTCGGCGCGCTCGAACAACTCATCGACCGCGAGAACGTCGCGGACGACCTCGTCGTCGTCGCCGGCGACAATCTGCTCTCGTTCGAGGTCTCTGAGTTCGTCGATTTCTTCGCCGAGAAGGGCACCCCGTCGCTCGCCGCCTACGACGTCGGGTCGCGAGAGCGCGCAAAGTCCTACGGACTCGTCCAGTTGGACGGAGACCGCGTTGTCGATTTCCAAGAGAAGCCCGAGGATCCCCAGAGCACGCTCGTCTCGATCGCCTGTTACGCATTTCCCGCGGAGACGCTTCCGGACTTCGAGACGTACCTCGAAAGCGGCAACAATCCCGACGAGCCGGGGTGGCTGATGCAGTGGCTTCAGGACCGCGGCGAGGTCAACGCGTTCACCTTCGACGGCGCTTGGTTCGACATCGGAACGCCCGAGAGTTACCTCGAAGCGGTGTCGTGGCACCTCGGCGGCGACACGTACGTGAACGACGACGCGACCCTCGAGAACGTGGACCTCGGGGAGAGCGTTCACGTGATGGCAGGCGCGGAGATCACTGATTCGGAACTGCACAGAAGCGTGGTCTTCGGCGACGCCGTGATTCGGGACTCCGAACTCAGAAGCACCATCGTCGATAAACACGCGCGCGTGGGAGACATCGAACTGTCATCTGCCCTGGTCGGCGCGCACTCCCGACTCGGATAGTCGCTGCGCTGCACTCGCGACTGACGAGTTTGAGGGCTCGTTCAGCAAAACGGCCCTGTCACCGTATCCGATCAGCGTCTGGTCACGAGACCCAGTCACCGCACTAAATCAGTGTTCGGTCACGAGATCGGCCCGGTTTCCGCACCCGATCAGCGTTCGGTCATTGGCGCCGAACACCGAAGACAGAGGACGTGGTTTGCGATCCAGTTGACGTCGGTAGACTCGCACTCCGGGCACCGGAAGGTAGCGTTGCCGTACTCCGTTGTTCCGCGCGAGGCGGCGAGCCAGCCGCCCTCGACCACGCGGGCGATCAGCGATCGGAAGCGCTGGCGCTTGAGTTGGGCTCGTTCGGCCAGGAACGCTCCGGGATTCGAGACATCGCTGCCGTGGAGGTCACCCCAGTCGATGGCAATTTCGCCGTTAGCCACCGTCCGGGCCATCTGTCGAACCGTCGCTGCGGCCGCCTCGAACAACGGCGACGTCGCCCATCGCCGGACGGACTCGACGTCATTGAGCGATTGGTAGGCATCGATCGCCTGCCGGTACGCCGCATCGACGTCGCCGGTATCGCCGACGGCCCGAAAGTCGGCGACGAACTCCCGGAGGCACGCCCGCTGCACGGGCGTGTCGAGAGCGGTCTCCAGGTCTCGCGCGATTGTGATTCCCTCCACCGCGCGACGCGTGGCGCGAGCGTCGACACCGGCGACGCGGTATGCAACGGCCGCGGCGGTCAGATACTGGAGTCCCTCACCGACCCACCCCCGTTCGTCCGCCTCGAACGGGCTCTGGTCCGGCCGCGGCTCGGCCAGCACCTGCCATCCGGCCCGCGTGTACTCGTCTCCTGCTGTCACGTGATCACGTCCGGCGAGCGCGTCGATCGCTTGCGACCTGTGTCCGCCGTCATCTGTTCCCATAAGTATCCCTGGGCGCGAATCCACAGAAGTCCATCGGCAGTTTGCCGCTTGTCCAGACACGCTCGGGAGTCCTGTTCTAGCCAGCAGGCTACCGGTAGCGAACCGCAACCGTCGTCGCGCCGCTCTCTGTCTCCTCGACGCTGATCGATGGAAGCCGGTCCGACAGGCTGGCCGGACACCGCTCGGTGATCGAATCCAGCCGAACGCCGGGATGCCGAAGCACCGTGTATAATCCGGCGAGTCCGACCAGACCGATCAGACCCGAATCAGCCGTCGGGCTGGTGGCCGGCGCGGCGACAGCCACGCCCGCGCAGACGAATCCCAGCAGGAAGTCCTCGACTGCGCCCGAATACCGGATGAGTCGCCGCGGGCGGTGCCACCCACCGAGGGCGTGGTTGTACACTGCTCGTTCCGTCGTCGGGTTCCAGGGTTCAGTCTCGACGCTTCCGGCGAGGACGTCGGACCACGAATGCGCCGCCGCCGCGGCAACCGCGACGCAGGCGAGCCCTACGATCGGACTCGGGGCGACGGCGTGCGCTCCGCCGACCCCCGCCGCGAGCGCCGTGTAGCCGACCGGGTAGTGGAACGTCTTCCGATGGGCGGCGAACACGTCGAGATCGGGTGCCGTCCCGCCAATGAGGGCCGCAGCGAGGACTAGCGGTGCGGCCTGCGTCGGGGCGAAGGGCAGCAGTACAGCCGCGAGCGCGACACTCGCGAGGCCGTGAGTGGAAGCCATCATCTGACTACGTATCCCTATTGATGATTCGATAGCACAAATAGTCGTCCCGTCTCCTCCGGGGTCCCTACTCGTTTTCGAGCGCGACCAGCAGTTGTCGTCTGAAGCAGTATACGCCGGCAGACAACACACCCAGTGCGGTGACGATTGCGGCTGCCTGGAGAAGCGCGCCGTCGGCGACCCGGGTTCCGACGTAGGCGGCGAGCAGGAACGAGGGCGTCCGACCGACGAGCACGAGCGTCAGGAACCGCCGGGACTGGATGTCAGCGAGTCCAGCGACGAAGCAGAGCAGGTCGTCGGGAAACGTCGGCAACAGAAAGAGCGCGAACAACCCGAGGAGCCCCCCGCGCTCGAAGAACGCGTCCCACCGCTCCAGTGATTCGGCGGCGACCACGCGTTCGACGTAGGGCCGTCCGAACCGCCGGCTCGCGAAGAAGACGACGGCGCTTCCCGCTACGACGCCCAGCATACTGTAGACGGTGCCGCGTAGTCCGCCGAAGAGGAAGCCACCGATGCCGCCGAGCATCTGTCCCGGGACCGGCGCGAAGATCACCTGGACTGTCTGGAGGGCGACGAACGCCAGCGGTGCATACCGTCCCAGGCCCGCCAACTGCGTTTGGACCCACCCCGGATCGGTCACCGAGGGAGAGAGCATCTCGACGCCGAGCGCCGTGAGGACGAACGACCCGACGAGCAGGCCGAGACGAACCAGCGCGCTCCGTCGCGCCTCCGGAGAGGCGAAGACGTCGTCGGTCATCACATCAGCGCTGCTGTCCTGTGTCGTGCGTTCGAGAACAGTTTGCTGACGTACTGCCACGCGGAGGTGCGGCGACCGACGGCCGCCGTGCCGCCGTTCCGCATCGCGCGCAGGAGTGACGCTTCGGTGAGTTCCGTCCCCGCCGAGAGTGGAACTTCCGTGGCTGCGAGACCGACGTTCTCCGGCCGGTGGGCGTCGCTCCCGCCGAACATCTGATGACGGTGCCTGACGGCGAACCGTCGGGCCTGACTGTTCCGGATGTTCAACACGGTGTGAGCGTTGTGGACTTCGATGCCATCCACCGCGCGGATCGCATCGCCCCGTGCGCCGTGCCTGGATCGCTGAAACGGATGCGGCACGACCGCGAGGCCGCCCGCGTCCCGGACAGACTGGGCCGTGGCGGGGAGCGGTCGTCCCGGTTCGGGGGCGTCGTCGACGCCGATCGTTAGCAGGTGGCCATCGGCCGTCGAGACTTCGCATCCGACGACGGCGACAATATCGCGGCCCGCAGCGAGCGTCTTCGCGACGTGCGCGCCCTCGACCGTATCGTGATCGGTGACGACCACCGCGTCGAGGCCGACCCGTTCGGCAGTATCGAGTAACTGCTCGGGCGTGGTGTGGCCGTCGTACGACGCCACGGTGTGGAGGTGGGGATCCACCGTGACCGTCCGCCGACTGGTCATAGATAGCCCAGTTCGAGACACAGGGCGAGGCCGGCCGCGATCAACGCGCCGACGCCCGCGAAAATATGGCTCGCGTCCGTCTTGTACGCCTTGTAGTTCGAGATCATCAGGGGACACGCGGCCGCGATGACGACGCCCGCAAGCAGGCCTGACCAGCCGACGAACACCGCGAGCACGTAGTTCGCGACCACAAGGAGGTTCGTGTGGACGACGGTCGTGCCGTGGTAGTAACTCCGCGCTCCGTCTTCGCCGAACCCCTCCGCGTTGTGGCGGATGAGTCGTAACCCCCCGAACGCGAGCACGAGGAATCCGACGATCCACGTCGCGACGACGTGCGGCGAGAACGCCCGATAGAGGAGCGCCGCTGGAACGAGATACGCGAAGACGTCGATGAACGAGTCGACCCGACGGCCGAACGGCGAGGAGTTTCCCGTCCGGCGCGCGTACCAGCCGTCGGCCTTGTCCAAAAGGAAGGCCCCGAACATCGCGAGGAGCGCGAGGTTCGGCTCACCGCGGAGGAACAGTAGTGCAGAACCCCACGCCACGGACAGTGCGGAGAGACTGATGTAATCTGCGCCCGTCAGCGTCGCCGCGATGTTCGTTCGTTCGGCCGGTTCGAGCACGCGATCGGTGGCTTCGACCCGGGCTCTGACCTCCCGGAGTGTCTCTTTGACTCCCTGGCTCATCCTCGTCTGAACGGTCGCGCGCACCCTTTGTAAAAATACCCCGAGAATTATTTACTTAGTAGAATTCTATATATCTATGTATCTGTCGGGAGAACTTAGGGTCAGCCACGCCGACGATATGCAAACGGTCCGAATCTAATATAGACGTGTCTCTGTTCGGGCTCGAAGCCCTCGCGCTCGAACAGTCGTCGGGAGGGGACGTTGTCCCGAGCGACGAGCGCCGTCGCCCGTCGCGCTCCTCCATCGCTCGCCCACTGGCAGGCGTTCCTCAGCAGTGATCTCGCAACACCACGCTGTCGGTGGTCGGGATCGACAAATACGCGCCTGATGTACGCGCCGTCGAACTCACACTCCTGTTCGAGCGGCCCGATGCTGTGCGCCGCATTCAGTGAGCAGAAGAGGTATCCGATCGCCGCTTCGTCGTCGAACGCCGCAATAACAGCCTCGTCGTCGCGGAGTTCCCCGAGAGGTGCTCCGAGAGACGCGACTCGGTCAGGACTCGCTACTTCGACGGAGCACGCCGAATCTGACACGGTCCCACCGGCGAGTGGGAGTTCCACCGTATACGCCGTCATCAGTGTTGCCGTCACCCCGAGGGCCTGCAAACGATCGTAGATTGCCCGCCCGTATCGGTTCCGGGACAGTTTCCACACACTCAACACGAATAGAATATATACTAGAGAGAAAAATAAATACATTGGTACCGGAGGTAAACAGAGTCAGGAGAGAAGGTGATCGCCACAGGGGGTCAGGTGTCGCCGAGTCGCGCGTCCGTCACGTGGATGTGGCCCCGGGTGCCCTCCCAGACAGTCTCGTACGACAGTTCGATCGGCCGGCGCATATGCGGCCCATCGGTCACGAGCGTCTCGAACTCGCCACCCTCGCCGAGGACGTGGACGCCGTACTCTTGATTGAGACGCTGTAAGTCCGAGAACGCGTCAGCGTCGAGCGTTCGACCGAGCCACGATTCGTCTAGGCCGCCCGCAGCGACCTGCACGATCCGGATATCGAAGCCCGCATCGAGCATCTCGTGGCCGAGCTCGACCGGATCGCGTTGCCACAACGGCGCGAACAGGTCGATACCGAGACGGTCGCACATCGCCTGGATGCGCGAGGTCTGAAACTCGCTCTCGACGGCCCCGGCGGTGACGCCGGTGAGCCCATCCGACAGTTCGGTCTGAAGTGTTGATAACGCTGCTTCCAGGGGTTCGATCTCCCGGTCGCCCTGTGTGCTCGCGTCGTCGGCGTCGGCCGCACCGAGGTCGTCGGGTTCGACCTCGACGAGGTCGATGTCGATGCTCTCGGCCGCGAGCCCGGTCAATCTGGTCTCGGGGACGTGATACATATACGATTCCTCGCCGGGGTGGACGGTGAGTAGTCGCGACACGCTTAGCCCTCTCTCGAGCGCGCGGTACAGTGCCCACGAGGAGTCTTTGCCGCCCGAAAAGAGGCTGACCCAGCTGCCGGAGTCGGTCATTGTCCGTCGTAGGTCGCCGGCGTACAAACGAGCACCGATCGGGTAGCCGTGATCGCCCCGATCAGGCTTCGGTATCGTCTCCGCTTTCGTCGGACTCGTGATCGCCGGCTGCGGGATCGGATCCGTCGGCATCCGCGCCAGACGGGGCGTCATCCGTGTCAGATTCATCTGCACCTGTGCCGAATTCGACTGCACCGGACGTTCCCCCACTCGTCACCCCGGCCTCGCTCGTCTGAGTCTGATCGACTTCGTTCCGCGTCTCGACCGCAACGGCGAGTCGCTCCACTGCCTCGACCATCCGGAACACAGCGAGGACGAGCAGATACGCGATGTAGATCCCGACGGCGACCCCGACGAGCGCGAACCACAGGAGGATCTGTCCGGCGACGACGAGACTGTATACGAACGTGAGAAGCAACACGGCAGCGATGCCGATCTGTTCGTTTTTCGAGAGGTCTGGAGGGAACGAGGCGGACACGCTACGCACGTTTTCGGGCGGACAGGTAAGCGTGTCGTCAGTCGGATCGTCTCAAGCGCGGCCGGAGGGGGTCGACACCTCAGGACCGACCTGTCACGCGACCCGGCGCACTACAGTTCCGGTTCCTCAGGTTCGTGGTTCATCTGCGTGACTTCACTTTCGAGCCACTCGCGGAACCACTTGACGCGCTTGAGTCGCTTGTGTGCGATGCTCTCGGCGGCGTCGGAATCGACCCGCTCGGTGGCGTCGCGGCCGCGCTCTAGCACCCGCTCGATCATCTCGGCGGCGTCCATATGCGTCCGCGACTCGTAACCCATCCGCAGCAGCATCAACGCCGTGCCGTTCGCGCCGACCTTGTCGAGGATGTCGGCCTCGATGAGACTCTGGGTTTCCAGTGAGACGTCCGACAGCGGTCCCTGATACGAGTGGTCGGCCACTACCTGACACACTTGTTCGACGAACGACTGCGGGAAGTCGCCGTGGGTCTGGAGGTACTCGCGGGCGACGCGGGCACCCTCCTCGGCGTGGACTTCCTGATCGGCTTCGAGTTTCGAGATGTCGTGGAACAGCGCGGCGACCCGGACGACGTCCGTATTTGCGCCTTCGCGCTCGGCGATGCGCGTAGCGAGTTCGACCACGTTCAGGATGTGGTTGAACCGGTAATCGGCGCTGTGCCAGGGATACCACCGCATTCGTCCGCCGTCCTCTTCGCTTTCTACGCTGGCGGCGAGGTAGTCGCGGACGAACCGCTTCATCTCCTCGAACTCCTCGTCGCTGACTGTCGATTCCTTGATCTCAACGCCCACGGAACCACCTCCGTTCCGGTCTGGGTGGGCCCGCGACGTTCGCGTCCGCGTTCAGATTCATTACCGAATAGAACGGTTCATCGGTTCTTAGGCGTTACGACGGCCGATTGAATCTAACCGTCACCCTCGCCGGGAGATGATGAAGAGGCCGACGAGCAGTAGGCCGCCCATCGTAACGAGCCCATCAAAGCCCCAGAGCCGACTGCGAAGCGTCTCCTCGTCTGCGTCGTCGACGAAGCGCCCGATCATTCCGCCGACGAACTCCCGGGTCGAGTCGACGACAGAGTCGTCTTCCGGGGCAACCGTCGCTGTCGCAGTAGGCGACTGATCGACCGTGGGTTCGCGCGCTTCGCCGGATGCGCTCCCGCCACTCCCCGATGCGTCACTGCTGCCGCCCCCGTTCCCCTGGCTCGGGCCGGACGTCGCGCGCGACGTCGTGGCCGCCGTGGTGCTGATCACGCGAATCTCCCCACCGACACTCAGTTCGTTCGCCTCGGGCACGGCACCGACGACCGACTGCAGCACGAACTCGTCACCGACCTCACGATCCCTGAAATCAACACGCGCCTGCCAGGTCCCGTCGGTGGCGACTGTCGCTGTCGCGGTCTGCAGATACGCCGTCGTGTTCTCGTTCGCAGGTCGAATCCTGAGGTCAAGCGTCGTTCCCGGTGCGACGTTCGTCGTCCCGCGGATCGACTGGTTTGGGCCGACTGTAACCACTACCGGGTCTTCGGTCGCCTGGACCGTCCCGTCGACGAGCGCGTAGTCGGCGCTCGCAGTCCGCGCACTCGACTCCAGGCCCGTGAACGGCCCGCGCTCGTGAATCGTGACGTTCGCAAGGAACGAGTCGCCGGCTGTCGGGACGGTCCCGTCAGTCGTCCGGACCGCACGATCACCCGAAGCGGCGACCTCCGGGGGACCCCCCAGCGAGTACGACACGAGGTACGTGTCGTTGTCGGGGTCGGCAACGACACTCGCAGTGGTTTCGTTTATATCGAGCTGTGAGGCCTCGCGGTTCACAACCTCCTCCTGCTGCGAAACGTCGAGGGTGTAACGGCCGCTGGTCTGGTTGCCTGCCAGCGCGAAGAACGCCTCAGTTGAACTCCCCGGTTGGCGGACGAATGCCCCCGCGAGACCAGGGGCCACGATCCGGTGGACGATCACGTCCCCCGCAGCGATTTCGGTTGCCGGGGTGAGCCGTCCGGCCGAAGTCTCTGCCACGACATCGTCGACTGTCGTCAGTCTCAGCTCCGCGGGTGCGACCCAGTTCGTGACCGTCCGCACGCCGGGTTTGTCAAGCACTAGCGTCCCGACGGCCGTCGCATCGTCACCGGCCACCGCCCCGGGGCGGACCGACAGCGGATATTCGCCGGGAGCGGGCACACCGGTCACCGCGTTCCGATCGTCGATGTCGGCCGCGACGACCGCGTCTGAGACGTTGCCGCCCGAGACAGTCTCGAAGACGTCGCCGCCATCGGTGGGCAGCGAGGTCCGTCCGGCGACGGCCGCAGTGTTGAACCGCAAGCGGACCGTTCCGTCGTGGTTCTCGTCGACGACGGTCGCATTCGCCCGGAATCCGGCAACGTCGCTGCCGACGGTGACCGTTGCCTGGTCTGCGTACTGTAGACCGACGGTGACCTCCGCGACGTCGCCTGCGTGATTGCTCACCACTGTCGATCCGAAGCCGGCGGACTTCAACGCCGCGTCGACGACGGTAACCGGTCGGGACGCGGCACGGACGTCGGTCGCACTGTCGGTCACGGTGACAGTGTAGTTATCGGGTCCCGCAGCGGTGAGGTTGGTTGGCCCGAACCGGAACGCCGTCTCCCCGTTCCCCGCCAGCGTGCGATTCCGCGCTGCGAGGGCCCGTCCATCCTCGGCCACGAGGGCGACCCTCACTGTCCGATCGGCGGTATTGGCCTCGATCGTTCCTTCGATCGATCCATCGGTCGCCACGGATCGGTCCTCGACGACGACGTCCAGATCGAGCGACCGGAGGGTGACTCCCGTCCGACTGTCGAGGCTCCCGTCGTCGAGTCGCGTTTCAATCGCGTACGCCCCGCTCCAGTTCCGCGCCGCCGTGTCGAAGGCGAAGACCTGGCTCCCGGCACCCGTCTCGCCGGCGAAGACGAACGCGCCACTCCCGTTCTCGACCTCGAAGGACTGATCGACGTCGTTGGATCCGTCGGCCGTAATAAACGCGAACGTCGTCTCCTCGTACACGTTGACCTCCCCCTCGCCCTCGACGACGGTCGCATCCGTCGCTTGCACGTCGAAGGTCCCCGGCCTGATCGTCTCAGTGTCGATTGAGTCGTTCACTGCATCAATGGCGACTGAGACGGACGCCCCTGAATCGAGCGGGGTCGGGGAACTGAGCAGGACCTGGCCGCCGGCCGAACCGTCCGCGTCGAGCACGTATCGGTCGGTCACGTCTACGCCATCGATAGTGACCGTCACGTTCTCACTGCGGGTTAATCCGCCGGCTTCGCCGCCCGCCTTCGAGACGCCCTCGCTGAACGGGATTTCGATGACGCTCTCGCTGTGAGTGAACGTCGTACCGCCCAGACTGCCGATGGCGAATTCGGTTGCGGGGCTGCGGGTGAGGGGATTTGGGTCGGATTCTGGTGATTCCTTTCCTATATCGACCTTCGCAGATGCTATTATATTCGAACTTTGACTCTCATCGTAATAGGTCGAATTTAGATTGTCTGTATCTGATATGTGGAGTGTTCCGATTGAGTCAGTCGTGTCAATTGAAATTGTTCCGGTGAACTTTGATCCAGAGCTATGACTGAGAAGAACCGTTTCAGCAGATTTGTACGTAATTGTATCATCTGAATCGGAATCCGAGACTAATTCCAAATTTACAGTCCCGTTTGGATTACGGGAAACTCCTGAGAGAACGCCAGATCCATCTCCATTATTTGTATATATAATGTCATCAGTGGTTATTCTATTATCTCCATTTAGATCTATCACCGATTGATCTGTTACAGTAGACTTTGTCCTATCTGAAACATCTTCGTCCATTACATCTCTTTGCGATTCAGTATCTGACTCCACGTCGACGACGTACGATTCACCGGTCGGCAGATCGGCGTCGTCGACGGTGATGGTGACTGTATCGCCGTCGGTGTACGTCGAGGAGTCGAGTGCGATCGCCCCCGGATCAGCGACGGCCGTCCCGGCGAATGCCGCCGTGCCGCCGAAGAGGCTGATCAGAAGTACCAATACGAATGCCGTTGCTCGAAACCGACTCGTAAGACCTATCATACAAAAGCTGTGGGGCCGCAGTCACCGCACGCGCCATCGGATCGTCCCGTCGGACCGCGCGTCGGCACCACCGGATGTCCGTCGCGTCGGCTTGTCGAGAGACCGGATCGTCGCTAGTCGGGACTCGGCGGCGAATCGGTCGACGACCAGAGTCCCTTCGATTGCGCATCCGTCTACTGTTGTGTCCCGTTCGCTCCATCCCAGAAATCCTATAAGTAACCTTCTTTTCGAAGCCAAAAGTGTTAATTCAATATTTATAGTACAAAAACAATATTCCAGTCGGTTACCCTGTGATCGACGGCCGTTTTCAGGACCTGTCAGTCGGACTTGTGTGTCAGGTGTCTCCTTGCTATAGTAGCGTTTGCAAGTCTTTGCTCACTCGATCGCACGACTGCGTGCGATCGGCTGTGTAATCAGTTGCAAACGCTACTGTAGCGCGCATAATGCGGTCGGATCGAGGGAACAATCGAACTGTCTACGGGATCCGAGTAGCCCGGGGCAGAACCACCAGCCACGGTTTGCGATCAAAGCTATGACTCCCCCGTCTGTACGGGGCACATGTCGTGTATAATACTAATGGCTTGGTCGAAGGGTGGATCTCTACGCCTTACAGCGACCCAACGCGCCCGGATTACGTTGAGCCCCGATGATCTCGTCCCGACGGCTACTATCCCTTCAGCCGTTATCTCGTCACCGGCCTGTCTGTTCCACGCCAGAGTCGGTAGAACTGATTTCAAGCCACCGACTGTTGATCATCGACCTCATCCTCACATCCGCATCTGGATTGCAGTCGACTTCTGTATCTGACTCCATACAACCATTTTGCTCATTAAAGAAGTACAGTCTCACTGGTTTACCAAGGCGATTACGAGAGCAACTGAATAATAGTGTATCTAAGTTATATTTGTTACATCCCCGATCTCTTATTGGGGACTTCCGAACGGCCTCCGGGGGGCACGCTGTAGTGCGGTCCAATCTCGCCCCGTGTCGAGCGAATCGTGCTTCAGATGTAGTAATCCGTCTACGACACCCCTGGACGCTCCTGTACTCAGGCCGTCGGACCCTCGTCAGGTTCGAGTCGGGCCCAATTCGCACTACTAATCAGAGGGTACGCCGAGTCACTGGAGCCACCAGAGAGTGCGGCGCGGAATAGATCGAACGCATTCAGGCCGCCTTCGTCCGTTCGAACCGGATCACTTCTACCCAGTACGACGTGGGAACAGATCTCTCCTGTGCCCATATTTGTATCCAAAATAGGAACGCTGTACGGACGGAGTGCGATGATCGATAGAACTCTGACCAGTTCACAGGGATCTTTCAGCGGGACTCAACGTCGACTCGACAGCACACGTGAACGACAGCGGAGCAGTTCACACCTCGAATCCGTTCCGCCTGAGTGCCTCGGCCAGTTCACCGTCGGGATCAGCCGAAAACTCGACCAGCGACGACTCCGGTCTCGTCGTCGTATACAGTTCCGAGTCGATATTGTCCGGGATCTCGTTCGCGTGTGTCTTGTCCACAACTGCAACTGATATCTTTGGCTTCGTACTCGTCTCCGTTGACTCGCTCATCGAGTGGAAATACGGGAGAGCGACATTTGGCCCTTGGCATTCGAAATGTGGAATGTGCTTTCCGACGAGAGCCTTTGGCAGAGGAAGCCACGATAACCCCAGAATACGCGTGCAACCCATACATCGGTAGATATCGTTTCCGACACAAGAACGTCGAGATATGTTGATGCATTCGAGGATACCAGCCTTGCATCAGCAGTTCAGTATCATCCCAGTCCAGTTTCCGCTGCGTTCGGTTGGCACCCGGGATTTTTGATACGAACGCCAGTCCTCACGCGCCGGAACTCCGAGCCCTCCGAAACACCCGAAACAAAAATACGAATAAAGTTTTTACGAAAAAAACCACTGATATTGGATTATGGCTCCAGCCAGCCTCTTGGAGACAGTGGACGGGATCGACGGCCTCGAGATCCCAGCCGAAAACGTCGATCGGGAACTGCTCGGTACAGAGCGTCTATCACTCACAGACTATGGAGTCAGTAGGGTCCTTCGTCGCTCCCGCCCCCACCGCCACCATCGGCACAGGGGAGACTCTTGTCGAGCGTCGCGCCCCCGACGAGGACGGCACCGCACATCGTGCTCTTGCCGTGAATGGCGCAGTAATACTCGTAGACGCCTTTCTCTTCGAAGGTGCGAGTGACGCTCCCTCCGCCTGAGACTTCCTTGTCGAAACTCCACGACTTCGCTGTGTCGTGGAACTGAGCGGCAGTGACAGTGTGGGGGACCCCGTCGTTGTTGACCCACTTAACAGTCGCGCCCGCGTCAACCTCGGCTCTCAGCGTCTGGAACGTCGTATCTTTCATCGAAATCGCCGGACTGGCGCCCCCTTGCGCCGCTGTCACCGATCCAGCCGGGGTCGTTCCTTGCTCGCCACTGCCCCCACTACCACCAGTACACCCCGCTACGAACAGTGTGGCCGCGGCCACGGTGAAAAATTTTCGGCGATTCATACGTGTATATAACCGCTCTATACAGAAAAATACCAGGCCAGTATGATATGATTCTCCAGATAAACGCTGATTCGTCTAAGAGACGCTGAAACGGGCGACGACTGCTCACTGAATGTTCACCCGATTTGACTCATCAGAAATTAATTATCCCGAGACGAAAGCCTACAGTAGTTCGACTGCAAGTAATTGTACTCCTTATTGTCAGCAGAGCGAATATTCTCGCTCGTCCTTCTAAACGTCGAGAATATGATTCACAGAGCGCGGAACTCGGGATTGCAATCGAGGACGCGCGCGCCGAAGAAGCAACAGGGGATTTCTCAGCAGACCTCGTAACCAGCAAAATGAATGCTGGTGAGGCGATCGCCATCGAGAACCAAGATGAGAAGATGGACTACGACGACCTGTGCGTGCTGTTGACCTCTTCAATTGGGAAAGACGCCGGAGGACGTGAAGTTCCTCGCTATCAAGCCACGTGTAGTGAGCACTGAAGACTCTGAGAAGCGAGGGTTCGAGTCAGATGTTGAATTCGAGCCGAACGACTGGGAGCGAAACTCATCTGCTGAGAAGCCATACACGGAGGTCGAAAGAGACCAAAGGAACGCTTCAGTGACTTGCGCAGGGCGCGTGCTGAACGGCGACCGAGTTGGGACAAACTACGATCGGGCCACGCGGATGGAACTGCACCGAATACGCGCGGCTGAAGGTCTAAATCGGGGACTACAGACACAAGGCGAATAGTCCCGGGCGGCGTTCGACGTTCGATGTTCGAATCTTGACCCTTCGGTGTTTCCTAGAAGCAGTTTGGTTGTTTTGGGCTGCGTCGAGTCGGTGACCGGCTGTTGGCCGATCCTTACTTATCCGTTGCTCATCTTTTCTTTTGCCGCTTGAGAGGCCAACGGGGCATCGTGGTACTCTTCATACTCCTTGGGGAACTCGAATCGCCCGGTACAGTTGTCACTTCGCAGATGGGACTCCGTGATCTGGCCGTATTTTTTCCCGCACTCTCGACAGACGACTTCTTCATAGGTATCCTCTTTCTTGTTAGCATCCATAGTTACGCTCCTCCGGTCTTGTGAGTGGTACAAACGACTGAGGAGCGCTGATGCTTAACTTGTCTCCCCGCTGAGAAGCGGTACAGCCGCAGAAACCCCTTTTCGTCCCTACTTTTTTCACGAGTTGCCGAGATCGTAAGCAATGCACTTTCGTGATTCTAACGTTTGTTTGTTATGTCAACAATCGAAGATATACACGGCTTCGACGACCAGTTCACGAACCAGCTCCAACGGCTCGAAGAGGCGGACATCCCCGACGACGACCGGAACGCGATCCAGTCCTTCATCCGGAACCAGGACGTCCAGCGCGGCCTAGCAGCGAGTACGCTCGTGAACAACCTCAGCCACCTCCGGCTCAGCGCCGAGCGCTCCGACACGCCGCTGACTGAGATGGGCCGCGAGGACGTCGACGGGCTGTTGTTCCAGTACAAGCACGACCGAGGTTACTCCGAGGGTACGCTTCGGAACTACCGCAAGGCGTTTCGGAAATTCTTCCGCTTCCTCGACCGCGAGTGGGCGGAGGACATCGAGATCGGCGCCGTTCCGGAGCGCGAGGTCGACACCGACAAGGTGCTCTCGAAGGAGAACCTGACAGCGCTCCGGGACGCGGCGCGGAACCCCCGCGACAAGGCGCTCATAGAGATGCTCGTCGACACCGGCCTCCGGATCGGGGCCCTCGGGACGCTTCGGGTCGGGGACGTTGAGATCGGGAACCGGGCTGGTGTCGTAACGCTCAACGAGGAAGCGTCGGGTCGGAAGGGTGCGAGCGGCAAGCTCCCGCTCACCTACAGCAAGCCCTACGTCGCAAACTGGCTCGATGTCCACCCGCGGGCCGACGAGCCCGAAGCCCCGCTGTTCCACACGTTCAAGCGGGAAGACGATGACCAGTACGGCGACGGCTCGCTCACGTACTACCAGCTGCAGCGGCGCCTCAAGCGTCTCGCCGACGACGCCGGCGTCGACCGCGAGAAAGTGAACCCACATAATTTCAGAAAGACGGCGATAACGCGCTGGATCCGGCAGGGCTTCTCCGAGCAGGAGATCAAGCACCGCGCGACGTGGGTGAAGGACAGCCGGCAGTTCGAGACCTACTCGCAGGTGACCGACGAGGAGATGAACCAGCAGATCCTGGCGAAGATGGGACTCGCCGACGAGGACGACGACCACGCGCCCGAGCTCACCAAGTGCCCCCAGTGCCAGAGCGCTCTGCAGGACGACCCGCAGTTCTGTCCCGGCTGCGGTCTGGCGCTCAACCAGCGCGCCGCGATCACCCTCGACGAGGCGGAGGACGACCTGTTCGACGACATCGCCGAGTCGGACGACGAGCGGGAGAAGGAGATGCTGCGGGACCTCCGCGGGCTTCTCAAGGAGCACCCCGACAAGCTGGCCGACGCCTTGGCCGCGCAAGAGTGAGCGGTCTAGGCGCCGTTCGGTCCGGGCCGGGAGCTGGCAGCCTCTGGCGTTACTCCTCGCGTTCGTGCGCTTCAACCATCTTCGAGAGGACGGAGTCGAAGGTCTCTCCGCCGCGCTTCTTCTCCCGGACCAGTTCCCGACACTCCTGGCTCACCGCTATGCGCGCCTCCGTCGCGGAGCTTTCGTCTGTGTCCATACTTCCCACCGTTGGACCCCGGTGCGAGAACGCCGCAGGATCCCGTACGGCTCCTACCCGCGCGCGTGGTGCTACGCGCACGCCCCCGAGAAGCAGCGGGACAGCCCAAGTTCACCCTCCGAGTGCTCGCCTTTTTTTAATTCCTAAAGACGCGTCTTCGGAGGGTGAACTTCGGCGCTACCCCGACCCGGCGCTCTCGAGGAGTCGGAGTCGGTCTCCGGAATATTCCACGCGACCCTCATCAATGGCAGTCTTGAGACCCTCTTTGGCGTCTTCTTCACTCATTTCGTCGTAGGCTCGCTGGAAGCTGCTGAGGTACTGGTTGGGTGTCGGCGACTTCGAATCGGCCCCCACGAGGTGCTCCACGGTCTTCCTGGCACGGTTGGCGCGGACCTGGGTCTCCCAGGGTTCTTTCAGCTCCTCGAACCGCCTCACCAGTTCCCCGGCGAAGCCCGGGCTCTCCGCGCTCGCCCGCTCGTAGCCGAACCCGGCCAGCTCCAACAGCTCCCCGCGGTCGAACACGAGGTTCGTCGCGCCCTGGCGGAAGCGGCCCCCAGCCTGAATCGTCCCGGCGACGGCGCTTTGGGCGAGGAGCCGCCAGGACTCCTCCAGCGCGTCCTCGGGGTTGCCGTGGTCGGCCCGAACCATATCCCAGAAGTCCAGCAGCCGGCACGCGGTTTCGCCGGGCGACTGCACCTGTATTCCGCACAGGACCGCGTCGATCTCCTCCTGCTCGAAGTCCTTGCTGCCAACAGCAGCCCTCGAGTGTGGGACCAGCCCGTTCACACCACGGGTTCCCCCCGATCCGTCCGGAATTGACAGAGTCCGCACGGGAATCCCGTCCCACTTCGCTTCGTTTTTCGTGTTCACGGGTACGGCCGCGAGTTTCGCGCCCGTCGCCTTTTGAGTCTCCTCGATGAGTTCGCGGAACCAGGGAGTGCTCGGATCCACCGCGTCCTTGCCGTGGTACCCCGACTCTTCGTCTCCCTTGGTCCGCAGGCGCAGCGGCATAGCGACGAGCGTGTGTCTCGTCGAGCGGAGCTCGCTCGGGTCCCGCGCCGGGTCGGAGGCCTCGTTATGCGTCGCGGAGAACCCGATCAGCGTCTCCGCCTCCGTCAACTCCCGGAGCAGGTCGAGAGGCCGCGGTGCCGGCCTCGATTGTTCGCGGTCTCCTCCAGCGAAGACCCTTCTTCCCTCGTAGGCACCGCTTAGGTGGGTGTCAAGCAGCCCGCCCCACCTCTGTTTAATCGCTGGCTCCGTCCCCCGTTTCTCCCAGACCTCGTACAGGCGGTCCAGCGTCGCACACAGCCGGTCGCCGCCCACGAGTCGGAAATAGGCCTTGTCCACGGAGCCACTTTTTGCGTCGTGGCGCACGCGCACGAAATCTCTGTTGCCCGCGCGCCACTGCTTCAACTCGGAGAAGAACTCGCGGACCACCCCCAGCGATCGGTAAGCCTCCGTGGCCTCTCTCGCTGTGTCCCAGCTTCCGCTGTCCGTCCTTGACTGCAGGGCGTCTCCGACGTCGTCTAGAGTCTTGAACCCCACATCCACCAACTCCGTCCGCGCGTCGAACAGATCAGACGGATTGTAGTCCTCGCTGTCCGCCCACTCGGAGAAGACGTCGCGGAGGCCCAGCAGGTCCCGCTTTGCCCGCTTGTGGTCCTTGTTGGATGTCCGGATGGTGCCAGCGGTGTGCTCCATCGCGTCCAGCAGTTCCTCGATGTCGACCGGACTCTTGACTCGCTCCGTGTCGGCAGAGACGGTGTGCGCCTCGTCGAGCAGAACGACGTCCGCGTCGTCGAACCGGTCTCCCCCAGCGTTGCTGAACGCCTTCTCCACGGTCGCCACGCGGACGGCGTCTCCGGCGTCCTTGTACTCGTCGAGCCCTCTCAGCAGGTAGAACGGGCAGATGTGGCGCTCAAGCGCCTCCGACAGCTCCTGTGCAGTCCCCAAGTCAACCTGCAGGGGCCGGTCTCCGTACCACAGCCGATACCTCGAGATCGCGTCTTTCGCGATGCGCCCGAGGTCTTCCTCGTCAGGGTACCACTTGCACCCGTTGTTCGAGCAGACGCCCTCATCGACGTAGCTGACCTCCTTTTGCCACTCGTCCCACGCACAGAGGTCCTGCCGGGCTGGCTTTTCGATGTAGGGGACGCCGTGCTCTCCGAGTCGGCGGGCGATCTCCTCTCTGTTTCCCCTCTGCGGGACGAGGATCAGCACTGACTCGCCGCGATCTTGGAGGGTCTTCGCGGCGAACGTGAGGAGCCAGCTCTTCATCGAGGAGATTTCTCCCTGGACAGCGACCTGCCGGGTGTCCTCGGAAGCGTGGTGGTCCAGCAGCCGGTTTACCGAGTCTCCGAACGCTCCCCGCATACGACGGCCAGCGTCTCCGGCCTCCGGGTCGGGGAGGTCCTCCGGCTCCTCGTGGACGACCCTGGCGGCGCTCTGGCGCGGAGACATCAGTCCGCTTCCCCCGCGGCCTGTGCCAGCCCGTTCAACGAGGCGAGTACGACGTTCGCCGCGCAGACCTCGTCGTATCCTCCGGGCCGACCCGCCTCCTCGTAGCGCTCCATCGCGGCCGCCAGCTCGCGCGCCACCGGCCCGGGGAGCGACGAGATGTCGTCTTCGGGGCCTCGGAGCACGACCTCGCAGTGACGGAGCTCGTCGAGGAAAATCCCGACGCGGTCGTGCTCTCGCCAACCCCGACGTATCGCGTTCTTAATGAGTTCCTGGAAACGAAGCCACTCCGGGGAGGGGCCGCTATGCATCGTCTCCATCCGTCATACTTTCGGAGATCCGCCGTATCGTCTCCTCGCTGTGCTTGTAGCCCTCCTCGCGTCCGGGCTGCCGTTCGGGCGCTTCTGGATAAATCGGCGCGTCAGGGTGCTCTTCGATGTACGCGTCCAGCGTTTTGCCGTGGGTACCGAGATGCTGCTCCGTGATCTGCCCGAAGGCCGCCGCGCACTCCCGACAGACGACCTCGTCGTCGTCCGCCTCTTCGAGAGCCGCCTGCAGCTCGTCCTCGCCGAGCTCTGTCTCGAGGCCCTTCCAGAAGCCGTCGTCCTCGTCAGCGCTCATCGTCTTCCTCCCGTTCCCAGCCCTCCGGGTCGGCAGCGCCCAATGCCCACTCGGTAAGCCACGACGCGGGCCTGCCGGAGTCGGCGTGCGGCTCGGCGACGTCCCGGTGCCGGTCGAGGAACTCGTCGATGTCCTCCGGCGGCTCGCGCTCAGCTGCCATCCCCGTCCACCTCCTCGGGACTGGCAGCTGCTTCCGCGTCGGGGTCGAACCCGCGGGCTAATTTGCGGATGCGCTCGTCGAATGTCTCGCCCCCTTGCTTGAGTCGGCGGATCTTGTCTTTCGTCTCCTCCCTGCAGTACAGGAAGGCTGGATTGTCGCGTACCGGGGTTCGTTCCATCTCTGTTGACCTCGTTCGTTATGTTGTGGACCGCCGTTCGAGGGGCCCCGACACGGAGCGATCTTCGGGCCCCTCGCTGGCTCTCGCTTGCCCGCCGTTGGGCTCTCTCCTCGGACGAAGCCGAAGGGTCGGATCGGCTACGCTGTAG
Source organism: Halobellus sp. (assembly GCF_042218505.1). NCBI lineage: Archaea > Methanobacteriati > Methanobacteriota > Halobacteria > Halobacteriales > Haloferacaceae > Halobellus > Halobellus sp. The sequence goes on along the minus strand of NZ_JBDGQZ010000054.1, from coordinate 3,864 downwards.
AAGCGCGGGCCTCGCGTTGCCTCGGAGAGACCGTCGCTCACGCCCCCTCGCGGTTGCGGACTCCCCAAGTTCACCCTCCGAAAACGCGTCTTTATGAAATTAAAAAAGGCGAGCACCCGGAGGGTGAACTTACTCCCTCCAGGCGTCGAGCCCGAGCTGCACCGACCCGTCGTCTCCCCCTTCTCCGTAGGCGCGCCGGCTGCGCCTGCTCACCGGCGAGACGTAGTCTGCTTTCAGGTCTTCGAGGTCGCCGCACTCGATGCGCCTCTCGATCTCCGAACGGGTCCACTCCGGGTCGACCCCGCGCTCTTCGGCTTGCCTCTGCACCTCGGTCACCGTTGCGCCGACCGTGCGCGTCTCGTCGCCGTGCTCGATGAGCTCCCAGACGATCCGCTTCGGGTCGTCCCGGCGCCCGAACTCGTCGTTCCGGCTCACGGCAGCCACCCCACCCCCCGGTGGCAGGCGGGGCAGCCCTCCCGGAGTTTCGGGTCGGTGGCGGTGAGCCCGCAGTTCTCGCACCGCCAGAAGAACTCGATCTCTCCCGACTCGCAGGTCCGCTTGTGCGGCCCTGTCACCCGCGGGTCGTCGTCGTGCGCTCTCAAGAGCTGTGCACCTCTCGTCGTATGGCGTTTGTTATCGCCATAAACGACAGTCTGTGCCCATATCCGAGGGCCCCCAATCCCCTCGGAGTACGGCGGTTTTCAGGAGCTCTGGTCTTCGGAGGCCCCCGGCGGTCAGACTGTTAGGGTGTTACCGTTCACCCGGAGCCAGTCGCGCCTGTCCTCGTAGTCGGGGACGAGGGCTCCGACCGTGTTCCAGAACGAGTCGGAGTGGTCCTCGTGTACTGTGTGGGCTAGCTCGTGTGCCAAGACGTAGTCTTGGATACGCACCGGAGCGCGAACCAGCCGCCAGTTGAGCCGGACAGTCCCGTCGTCGTACTCTCCCCACCGGCCGTCGATCTCGCCGACCTCAACGGGTGTGTCTTCGGTCCCCAGCTTCGACTCGAAACGCGACGCCCGCTCCGGGAGCTCCTCCTCCGCACGCCTGAAGAACCAGTCTACGACAGCCTGCCGCTTCCGGCGAACGCTCACCTTGTCCGCCTCCGCGTCGAGACTGTGAACGCGGAGCGTGAACGTCTGCTCGTCGAACGACAGCTCATCAAATTTCGCCCCGTACTTGACCTCGTCCACAATCGAGACGGGTTCGTCGTTCAGCACCTCGATGCCTTGCGAGGTGATGTGGGCCTGGATGGGCTCCGGCCTCTCTCTCTCCACGTCTTTGAGGCTTTGGAGAACTACTCCGAAGACTTATCCACTGGCCAATGCGGGCCACGCCAAGGCTACACTGACTGCACCCCGTCGCACTACACAACGAACTTTATTCTCCCGTACACTCTATATCAAGTGATGGCTGCTACTTTCCCGTTGAACGGTCGCCTCCGTCTATTTTCATTAACAGAGTTCTGTTCTCCTGTTTTAATTTCCAGAACATCTGGTGATATACTGTGATTGCCAATGAAGAGAGCTCCCACGACGAGCCACTCATCCTCCACTGCTTCGCGGACTACGGTGTAGAAAGCGAGATCCTGTCGTGGTACGGGAACGTCGTTAGGGTCGGTATCGAACCGCTGGACACGAATGAAAGCGAGCCGGTACAGGCGGACGCCCACGTCCTCGGCGACGACAAGGACTGGGACATCCCGTTCAAGGACGACGTGACATTTGACCTCGGCGTGTTCCACCCGGTATGCTCCAAGTGGGCCGCGACGACGAGCATCTCCGGCGATCCCGACGATCACACAAATATGATCCCGAGCGCGCGCTCAATCGCCGAGCGGCACTGCAACCACTACGTGATTGAGAACGTCCCACAGGCGCCGCTCAAGGACCCGATCGTCCTTGACGGCCGGATGTTCGGTCTCCCGATTAAATACGAACGGGCCTTTGAGACGAACTTCGACGTGCCACAACCCCCGCGGTATCAAAGGTTCTGGAGCAAGGAGGGCGACACCGATACCGCGGAGACGTCCTCGTTCTTCTTCACCGAACGGTCGCGGAAGTGGTGGGCGTCGGTGAAGAGCGTCCCGCAACGCGACTACCCGAAGCAGCACCTCGCAAAGAACACGATCCCCGGGCAGTACATCCACCACGTCTGCAGGGCGTGGCTGGCGGTGTATGAGGAGGACAACGGCATCGACTACTCGGACTACGACCAGCGGATGGAGACGCAGCGGCGGCGCGAGGCCAATCGGTCGCTGTCGGACTACGCGTCCGGGTCTGACGGCCCCGGCGACGAGGAGCTTGAGGGCACGCTCCCCTCGTCACAGGAGGACTGACGGTGGCCTACTTCTGGCTGAACCAGCGCGAGGACTACCAGGGCTACGGCGACGTCAAGGGCGAGGTGTACAACTACCGGAGCAACGTCCCCGGGCACCGGAAGCTGTCCGCGGGCGACAGGTTCGTGTACTACCGGCCCGGGGAGTACGTCATCTTCGGTGGCGGCAGGATCGGGGAGATCGAGACCGAGACGGCCGACGCCGACCAGGAGGGTGGCTGCCTCACCGAGTACTACGCCCACGTCGACGAGTACCGCGAGGTGGATCCCCCGGTCCCGGTCCGCGAAATCAAGGACGAGATCTCCTTTCTGAAGGACCGGGACGGGTTGCGGGGCGTCCCGCAGAACAGCATCTACGAGATCGATCGCGCGGATTTCGAGGCCATCGTGGCCGCAGCCGGGATAGAGGACCTGCTCTCCGGCGAGTAACGCCGGCGTACGGCCGCCGCGCATCGTCGATGACTGCGTAGCGACGGTAGCCGCGGCCAACTGCGTCATACACATACCCCGAACGGACTCCCACATACTCCGAGGGAATTTGTACGGACTCCCGGAACGCTTATGGTCAACGCCCCGATACGGGTGAATTATGAGGGGTGGACCGTGAAACTCGTGGTCGATATCCCGGATGCCCTCGTAGGCCGGATCAAGCAAGTGGTCGACGACGATGGATACGAGAATCCGCAGGAGTTCGTGACGACAGCCATCGAGAACCAGCTGGAGCTGGAAGAGTCCGACGTGGAAGGGTTCAAGACGCTCGACGAGGCCGTCGCCGAGTTCGACGCCGGAGCACCCGAGACCTCCGACGAACCGGACCAGGAGATCGAGCCCGATGACGTCGGGACCGACGGCCTCGGCCAGCGGGAGTACGACACCGTGCCCACGGTGACGCCGCCGGACGAGGACCGGCTACCGACCGGCCCGCTGTGGGGGCAGTACAACAAGATCTTCCCCGCGAAGCTCGTCGTCCGGCGGCTGGCCAACGTCATCCACGAACAGAACGAGGACGGGACGTCCACGCCGCAGGACGGCATCCGGTGGATCGATCTCGACCAGTTCCGGAAGGAGACCGGGGAACTGGCCCGGAACTACGGGCTCCAGATCAAGGAGTACGACGAGGAGCACTCCCGCGGACGCGGGGAGAAGCTGTCGGCCGGCCTCCCGACGGGCGAAGACACCGAGAAGTCGGTCGGCCGGTTCCAGACGCACTTCGTCGGACGGGCGAAGCAGGACGGGTCGCTCGCCGGCGCCGCGCCCTCGCTCCTGCTCGTCGACATCACCGACGAGGACGTCAGCCGCGTCGGCATCACCGAGGCCGGGCTGGCGTTCGCGGAGCTGTACAACCCGCTTCTCGACATAGGGCCGGACGCCGACGAACCGCTGTCCGCGGACGAGCGGGACTTCTACATGGACCACGTGCGGGAGGAGCTCCCCGCCGAGCACGAGGCGATGGTGACCGCGGCGGCCGCCATCGCCGACGGACACGACCGGCCGGACGAACTCACCGACCGGATCGCCCGGCTCCAGGAG
>NZ_JBDGQZ010000012.1:0-39028 GCF_042218505.1 Halobellus sp. | reverse complement strand
ACCACGACTTCGACTACGGTCCGAGAGCGGCCCGTGACGTCGTCGCCGACGCGCCACAGACCTGGGTGGCTGCGAACGTATTCGACGCCGACGGCGACCGGTTCGCGACCGATCACGTGACGCCGACGACCGTTCGGGAGGTCGATGGACTCCGTCTCGGGTTCTTCGGTGTCACTGACCCCGCGACGCCGTCACTGAACCCAATGGCGGGTGAGTTGATGTTCACTGACCCCTACGAGGCGGCCGAACGCGCCGTGTCCGAACTTCAGTCGCGAGAAGTCGACCACGTGATCGCGCTCTCACATCTCGGGGGCGGCGACGACGACCTCGCCAGGCGAGTCGACGTCGACGTGATCCTGGGCGGGCACGTCCACTCCGAGCGTGATGACTGGATAGCGGGGACCCGCCTGCTCCGGCCGGGTGCGAACGGCCACGTGATCTTCGAGATCGAGATCGACAGCGACGTCGACGGCGGGATCGACGTTGCACGACACGAGACGGCCCACGCACCGGTCGCAGAGGACGTCGTAGAGGCGCTCGAGGGCCGTGTGGACGCCGCAGGGCTCGACGAGGTAGTAGCTCACGTCGAGGAACCGATCGATCGGAGCGAGAGGACCGTCTTCGGCGGGGAGTGCGTGATCGGGAACTTCGTCGCTGACGCCTATCGCTGGTCGCTCGACGCGGACGTCGGGTTGCAGAACAGCGGGGGAATCCGCAACGGGCCACCGCTCGCCGGCGACGTGACGGTCGCCGACCTCGTAAGCGTGATTCCGTTCGAAGAGCACGTGGTCCGCGCTGAGGTAACCGGCGCGGAGTTGCGAGAGATATTCAGAGAGTCCGCAGCCGCAGTGGTCGACTTCGGCGAACCAGGCTGGTGGCACGGGCACGTCTCGGGCGCGACAATCAGATGGGACGACGACGCGAACGAACTGCTCGGGGCAACCGTCGCCGGGGAGCCGATCGACGTCGATGAACGGTACACGATCGCCACATCCGCGTATCTTTTGCACACCGATCACGAGTTCCCAACCCTCAGCGAGCAGCACCGAGCCGGCGAGGGCGACATCCAGTTCGAGGTGATGGCGGCGTACACCCGCGAGTTCGGAATCGATGCCGGTCTCGAAGACCGAATCACGCGTGTCGATGCCGGCGGACCACCGTATGGTAAACAAGTGGCTGGGTCGGACGAGTGACCGAGAACCCCGAGGGGTCCAGCGCGGAGCCAAGTGCAAACGTTCAGGAACCGTGGGGGCGTTCGAGCCTGTAATGACGCGTGTGGTGGTCCCGGTGCGATATCCGCTGTCCAAACATTCGCGAGCGACGTTAGAGGAAGCAATTCGGATCGCAGACGAACGGGATGCCGAGTTGACGGTCCTCCACGTTGATCTCTATCAGGACAGTCGAGGCGTGACCCGGGCAGCGCTGCGACGCGCTGTTGAGTCGGCGTTCGGGCCACAGGAGCGGACGCGCTACGTCGTCCGTCGTGGATTCATCGTGGAGGAGGCGATTCTCGAGGAGGTCGCTGCCGAAGCCGCAGACGTGGTGGTCCTCGGGTCGAAGCAGGCGGGTCGCTGGCGACAGATGCTCCGGCGGATCCTCGACGACCCGGACATCGAGTCGTACCTGCGTGAGAAACTGGAGTGCACCGTCATCACCGTCCGGGCCGACGACTGACCTCGAATCCCGAACTCACTCGTCGCCACCCGGCGCTCCGTTGGGAGCCGAACTCTTGCCCTCGCCCTGTGTGTCTGCGGGTTCAGAAACCGTCCCCGGTGAGTTCGCCTCCTCTGCCCGTCGTACTGCGCTGGCTTCGATCTCGCGTTCGGCGCGCGAGTCGACTGTCGCGTCCAGCGTGCCGCTGGTGTCGTCGAAGACGAGGTGCCGATGCGGGTAGGCGAACTCGACGTCGTCGGCGTCCGCGACCGCGTCCCAGATCCGGTCGCGGATCTGCGATTCGATAGTCGCGATGCGGTAGGGCTTCTTCGCCCAGTAGCGAAGTCGGAGGAGAACGCCATCGTCGCCGAAGTCAGCGCGGTGGACGGTCGGCCGGGCGGGGTAGCGCGCGCCGCCGATACGGATGTCTGGACCGCCTTCGACGACCTCGTCCTCGGCGGCAGCGGCGCGGCGCATAATCTGACGAGCGCGCTCTGTGTCGGACTCGTAGGTGACGATTACGTCGATTCGGAGTCGAACGCGTTCGTCCTCCGCCGAATAGTTCGTCACCAACCGATCGCGGATCGAGGAGTTCGGGATCACCAGCGAGGTGTTGTCGAGAGTGAGAAGTTTGGTGTAGTTGATGGTGATCTCGTCGACGAAGGCTCGTCGGCCGTCCTCCAGTTCGATCAGGTCGCCGATCTCGTACGGCTGATCTGCGAGAACGAACACGCCGTTAATAAGACTGCCGACGATCGGTGCGAGAACGATACCGAGGACCGCCGAGAACACTGTCACCGACAGGACCAGATCGCCCACTTCAAGGCCCAGGATTCGGGCCGCAACGCCGAGGGATACCAGCACGACGGCAACGCGGACGAGTCGGAGAACGGTCTGGGCGACGCTCTGTCGCGTGAACTGCCGGGCCACCGTTCGACCGAGGAGTCTGACGACGTACCGCGACAGGACGACGCCCAGCGCCACGACGACGAGCGCGAGCACCGGCCGTACCCCCGGAATCTGGAGCCACGACGACGCCATCCCGATTGGTCCGTCGGGCGTGGTCGCCGCGGCCACGGTCGTCGTTGGAGGCTGCACACCTCCGACCAGTGTGGGGGCACATAAAAAGGATTGTCACCCGACGCAGGATGCAGCAATCGGTCGAGAATGGCCATCCTGACATCGAACGGGGGTGGGGCCGCGCCCTAGCGGTACGGGGGAACGGCCGTCGGAGAGACGTCTCATCGGCACGGCTCGCACGAGCGTGAGAGGGTAGAATGGTGCGACGACGGACTCGTCGGTCAGGCGCTCGGCGGCGAGAACGATATGCTCAGTCGGAGTATCAGTCCGTGTGAGTCGCTCGTATAGGATTCAATTAGATAATCGAGTGCTACTCGGAGCATAATAAATTGTAAGTGTCGAGGGTCAGAGATACTGGTATGGCAGACGAACTTCGAACGACGCTCGAACGCGTCGGCGACCGGTTTAATCTCGGCGAATACGAGATCGAGGCCTACCTCGCAGTCCTCGAACACGGCGAACTGACGGCCTCCGAGATCGCCGACGGAAGCGAGATTCCGCAGCCGAGGGTGTACGACACGGTCCGGAGTCTCTCGGATCGCGGGTTGGTCGAACTCCGTGAGTCGCGGCCGATGAAGGTCGTCGCCGTCGACCCAGACGATGCGTTCGGTGACGTCCAGCAGTCTTTAGACGACCTCGTCTCCGAACTCGAGGCTCGTTACACAGCGCCTACTCGGGACACCGAGGCAGTCTCGCTGGTCAAATCGCGCTCGACGATCCTGCGGTACATCGAGGAGATCATCGAGAGCGCGGAGTACGAGATCGTGCTCTCGCTGACGCCCGAACTCCTCCGGCGCTTCCGCGACGACCTGGCGGCCGCAATCGACGCGGGCGTGAGTATCGACTTGCTCGTAACCCCGGGCTCTCGCGCCCCCGACCCGTCGTCCTTCGACTACCTCGAAGTCGCCACGGTCGCCCGAGCGCGACGCGGGATCACGACGCCCGTGCTCGCTGTCGCCGACGGCAACTACTCCATCTACGCCACACAGGACGCGCTCCGCGACGACCGCGACCGCTACGGTGTTATCTTCAATCGCTCGGCTCTCGGCTTCCTGGTCTCGGGGTTCTTCGGGACAGTCCTGTGGTCGACCGCCGAAACGCTCGCTGGTGACGGCAAACGCCGACCCTTCCCACGCCGCTACGCCTCGATCCGCCGCGCGGTGAAAGACGTCCGCGTGTTCGATGGCCCCTTCTTCGCCTCGATTACGGGCCGCGACATCGAGACCGGTGATCCGGTCGTCGTCGAAGGAAAAGTCGAAACCACGAGGTTCGAGGAGACCGAAGAGGTCGCCTCTCTCAGACTGCAAACCGACGACGGGACCCTCGAAATCGGGGGTCTCGTGGCGTCACTGGAGGACGTCGAGGCTCAGGAGATCATCCTCGGACGCGAAGGGATTCCGGATCAAGAGCAGTTCGAGTAACCGCCGACAGACGGACGCTACAACGACCGGAAGCGGGCTGTTTCAAACCCGCTCTTCTATCAGCGACCGGAGACGTTCGCTGATGGTGGTGACATCGGTGTTCTCGGTCGTCGTACGCGTCACCCACTCGTCGGTTTCGGCCAACTCCGAGAGCATCCCACTGCGCTTATACACCTCCACGAACACGGTCAGACCCTTGGCATCTGTGCGCGCCACGAGTTCGACTTCGTCAGCGTTGCCGACGAAGGATCCGGACTGTGGGCGGAACTCGAACTCCTGGACGAACTGTCGGCCGTCCGTGTAACGTCCGTATGGGTCGTACTCGCAGTCAGCCGCACGGAACGAGAACCCGAGTTCCTCCAACGCATCGAAGACAGCTCGGAGTCGTGGCGTCGGTTCAACTTCGAGATGATCGGTGTCCTCGGGATCGACCGCGAGGTCGATATTGAGTTCGGTTTCGATCCATACTCGCGTGCTGCCGAGCGTCACGAGCGTCTGATAGGGAATATCGATATCGGCCGGGTAGCGCTCGTCTGTTTCGGGCTCGATCGTGACCGACTCGGCCAGGGTGAACCGGGCGATACCGACGTCGGTGTACCCATCGGCTGTCTTCGCGCGGGTCTCGAGAGCAAGCCGGACCTCCTCTACTACCTGCTCGGCGGTACCGCCGGTGATCTGGACCGACGCTTCGACGGTCTCACCAGGTGTGACAGTCGTGGCGGGGAGAACGGTATCTACAGTCGCGTTGCCGATACCGGTGCTTGCGAGGACCTTCTTTATATCCATCTGTCACGTCTTACTGTACCCGTCCGAAGCTTGTTCTCAGCCGTGGGAGGATCCGACTCGACCGGATCAGACGAATCGCTCCCGCCAAGTCACAACGGCTTTAATTCTCCCTTCGCTATCGATTTTGACTGATGAAGTCGCGTACGCGAACCTATCTCGAGGGTCGATTCGGCGACTACTACCGCCGGAGCGACATCTCGCTCCCGCCTGCGGCCGACCGTCGCGAGTGGGGGCACATCCCCTGGAGTGCGGGTTCGACCACGATGATTCGCCACCAGTCCCTGCTGGACGTCGGCGATCTGAGCGACTTCCTCCACCGGACGGCCCCGCGACACGTCTACTTCTCCTCGGCGCGCTTCACCGATCCCGGCGCGTCGTCGATGGACGAGAAAGGCTGGCAGTCCGCCGACCTCGTCTTCGACCTCGACGCGGACCACCTCCCGGGCGTCGATCCCGAAGAGACGTCGTACGCCGAGATGCTCGCCGCGTGTAAAGCGGAACTCCTGAATCTGCTCGCGTTCGTCGACGAGGACTTCGGCTTCACTGACGTCGCGGTCGTCTTCTCTGGCGGCCGTGGCTACCACGTCCACGTTCGCGATCCCGACGTGAGAGGGCTCGACAGCGAGGCGCGTCGAGAGATCGTCGACCACGTCCGCGCGATCGATCTCAATCGCGAGGGGCTGATCGAGACGGTGTCGAACCGCGGCACGACGCGGCGAATACTCCGTCGTCGCGGCGGATGGGGCGCGCGGGTCCACCGCCGACTCGTGGACCTCGCCGAGCGACTTCGCGAGATGGACGAGGACGACGCGCTCGCTCGCCTCCAGCAACTCGACGGCATCGGCGCAGGGCGCGCCAAGACCATCCTGGGGCAGGTCAAGCACAACTTCGATGCGATCCGCGATGGTAACGTTGAGGCCGGCGGCCCGGGCACGCGGATCCTCGTCGACGCGCTCACGACCGAGGCGATCGAAGCCGAGACCGCGCCGATCGACGAACCCGTGACGACCGACACCAAGCGGTTGATCCGGTTGCCGAGAAGCCTCCACGGTGGTTCCGGACTGGTAGTGACGCCGCTGGATCGCTCGGAGATCGAGGCGTTCGACCCGCTTCAGGACGCCGTACCCGAGCGCTTCCGGGGGCGCGACATCCTGGTGAACGTCACCGATCCGGGCCCGGTAACGTTCGACGGCGACACGTTTAGTATCCCGGAGGGAGAGTACTCCGTAGAAGAATGCCTCGGGATCTTCTTGATGACCCGGGGACGCGCAGAGAAGATCAAAGAGTGAACGGAAGAGAGACAGTATGGATTTAGACGAGTTGCGGAGCGTCCAACGGACCGAGCGCCAGAAGGATAGCCTCCAGCATCTCCGCGATTCGTTCTACGGGGACGTCGCCGACTACATTCAGGAGCGGAAGGCCGAACGCAAACGGGCGGCGGCGGCAGTGGACGACCCCTTCGGTGACCCCGGAGTCGGCGAACTGACCGACGAAATCGAGACTGCCGAGGAGGTCGTCGAAGCGATCTACGAGCGTCGGGTTGGGAAGGTCGTCAAACTGGCATCGTTCGCGGCCGCTGATATGAGCGCTGACACGAACGGGCTGACCGCCGAGGAGCGCGACCTCTTCGACGACCTCGTCGAACGCATCAAGCAAAACCGACAGACGATTCTCGACGTCCTCGCCGGAGAGGGATGTCCCGCGGCCGACGGGACGGACGCGAACAGCGCACCATCCGATCAGATGACGAAGGACTCCGCGTCTGCCGAGAGTCAATCTCCAGGAGAGGCCGATTCTGGGGTCGCCGAGATCAGAGCGGACGCTCCGTCCCCCGACGACGTGCTCACCGAGGCGATGGGACAGAACCGATCGAACGATCCGGCACCGTCGACCGCGACGACGGGGACCTCGGCGGCGGCGGGAGCGACCGATTCGGCCACCGCGGAGGCGACCGACTTGTCGTCTGACACAGCGGCGGACCACCCGTCCGACGGGAGCGGACCGGCAGTCCCGCCGAACGCTCCGTCCGACGCGGCGACGACGGAAGCGCCAGTCGTCGGTGCCGAGACCGAAGACGCCACGGGTCAAGAGACGGCCCTTTCAGAGGATGACCAGCGGACCGCCCGGGACGGGGGCCGTCCCGCAGAGGGAGGGCAGAACACGTCGGCCGCGAGAGGGGGATCGGAGGGATCCGAGAGACGGTCGAGAGGCGACGACACCGAGCGGTTGACCCTCCGGATCACCGAGGACGTGGGCCGGATCCTCGGCGTCGACGAGCGAGAGTACGACCTCGCGGCCGAAGACGTAGTGACGCTGCCGAGCACGAACGCGGGACCGCTCATCGAACGCGACGCCGCCGAGCGACTGGAGTGACAGGCGGAGCGGTACCTTCAAGCACCGGAGACAGAAACCCGATTCGTATGTTAGAGACAGGAACGCAGGCACCGGACTTCGAGTTGCCAGATCAGCACGGCAAGACGGCCTCGCTGTCGGATCATCGCGGTGAATTCGTCGTCGTGTACTTCTATCCACGGGCCGATACCCCCGGTTGCACCACGGAGGCCTGCGGCTTCCGTGACACGTACGACGAGTTCGGGGAACGCAGCGTCAGCGTCTTCGGGATCAGCGACGACTCCGTTTCGGATCTCGAATCGTTCGCGGAGGAGTACGAGCTCCCGTTCCGACTCCTCTCCGACGAGGACGGGAGCGTCGCGAGCGCCTACGACTCCTACGGGGAGAAGAATATGTTCGGCAACACCTTCGACGGCGTGTTTCGGAACACGTACGTGATCGATCCCGATGGCGAGATCGCCCTCACATACGAGGGCGTCGACGTCGAAGATCACGCGGCGACCATCCTCACCGATCTGGACGGACTCGAGGCGGACGTCTGATTTGACACTATGTTTCCGATGAAAGAAACTGTAAACAGATTTACTTCAAAAACGAAGCGCGTGAACTGAGCGACTCGAAGCCGAAGTCGAACCGCGACCGTTACTGGAACGTCCGGCCGACGCCGGCTTCGGGTTCGCGCTCGACCTCGCTGGACTGGAAGCGTTGTTCGATCTCCTCGTAGCGCTCGCGCGTCTCGGCGGTGACGCTCGGGCCAACCTCGTCGAGCGCGTGCTCGAAGTGGTCCATCGTCACGCGGACGTTGCCGATGGAGTCGCCGACCTCTTCGGGGGACACGCTGTTGATGAACTCCCGGCTGGCAGCCATCGAGGCCTCACGGCAGACCGCCTCGATATCCGCGCCGACGTACCCCTCAGTGCGCCGCGAGAGCGAATCGAGGTCGACGTCGTCGGCGAGCGGTTTGTGCTGGGTGTGGACCTGGAAGATCGCCCGGCGGGCTCCCTCGTCGGGGACCGGGACGTGGACGTGGCGGTCCAGTCGGCCCGGACGGAGCAGCGCCGCGTCGATCAGGTCCGGCCGGTTAGTCGTCGCCACCACGACGACGTCTTCGAGCGTTTCGAGCCCGTCGAGTTCGGTCAGCAGTTGGGAGACGACGCGTTCGGAGACGCCGGAGTCGCCCGTGTTGCTGCCGCGCTCGGTCGCAATCGAATCGATCTCGTCGAAGAACACCACGGTCGGGGCGTTCTCGCGGGCCTTCTGGAAGATCTCGCGGACGCCCTTCTCGGACTCGCCCACATACTTATTGAGGAGTTCCGGCCCCTTCACCGAGATGAAGTTCGACTCGGACTCGTTGGCGACGGCCTTGGCCAGCATCGTCTTGCCGGTCCCGGGCGGGCCGTACATCAGCACGCCTTTGGCGGACTGCATATCCATCTGCTCGAACACGTCAGGGTAATCGAGCGGCCACTGGATCGTCTCGCGGAGGCGTTCTTTAGTGTCGTCGAGGCCGCCGACGTCGTCCCAGGTGACGTCGGGGACTTCGACGAAGACCTCGCGGAGGGCCGAGGGCTCGATGCCCTTGATGGCCTCTTTGAAATCGTTCTCGGTGACCTCGATGGAGTCGAGCATATCCGCGTCGATCTCGTCGGACTCGAGGTCGAGTTCGGGGCGGATGCGACGGAGCGCGGTCATCGCGGCCTCCTTCGCGAGGCTCTCGATGTCCGCGCCGACGAAGCCGTGCGTGCTCTCGGCGTACTGATCGAGGTCGATCCCGTCGACCAGCGGCATATTCCGGGTGTGGACCTGTAGGATCTCTTTCCGGCCGTCACGGTCCGGCACGCCGATCTCGATCTCGCGATCGAAGCGCCCGCCGCGGCGCAGCGCCGGATCGATCGCGTCGACCCGGTTGGTCGCGCCGATGACGACGACCTCACCGCGCTCGTCGAGGCCGTCCATCAGCGAGAGCAGTTGCGCGACGACTCGCCGCTCGACGTCGCCGCCGGCTTCGCCACGCTTGGGGGCGATCGAGTCGATCTCGTCCACGAACACGATCGCGGGTGCCTCCTCTTCGGCCTCCTCGAAGATTTCGCGGAGTTGCTCTTCGGACTCCCCGTAGTATTTCGACATAATCTCCGGGCCGGAAATCGTGTGGAAAGAGGCGTCGATTTCGTTGGCGACGGCCTTCGCGATCAGGGTCTTGCCCGTCCCCGGCGGGCCGTGCAGAAGCACGCCCTTCGGGGGGTCAATCCCGAGCCGCTGGAACAGTTCGGGGTGTCGCATCGGCAACTCGATCATCTCCCGCACCTGTTCGAGTTCCCGGTCGAGGCCACCGATGTCCTCGTAGGTGACGTTCGGCGTGTCGCCCTCCTCGGCCTCGCCCGACTGAATCTCCTCGGCGGGGGTCTGGCTGATCGAGACTTCCGTCGAATCGGTCACGACGACCGTGCCATCGGGTTCAGTCGAAGCGATCTTCAGCGGGATGGGCTGATTGCCCGACGACATAAAACCGAAGCCGAACGGGACACGGATGTTCTGGCCCTGTGTCACCGGCTGTCCGGCGAGTTTGTCCCGGAGGTGCGCGCCGATGTTGCCGCTGATCCGCAGATTCTGCGGGAGGGCAACAGAGACGTGCTTCGCTGGCTTGATATCGGCTTTCTCGACCTCGACGTGGTCGTCGATACCAACGTTCGCCTGCTGACGGAGTCGGCCGTCGATCCGCACGACGCCCGTGCCGCTGTCTTCGGGATAGCCGGGCCAGACGCGAGCGATAGCGGTGCCGTCACTCCCGTCGATTCGGATGTAGTCGCCGCCTTCGAGATCCATCTCCTTGGTGGCCTGTCGGTCGATCGCGGCGAGTCCGCGACCGGCGTCTTTCTGCTTGAGGGGTTTGACAGTGAGTTTCATAGGTATTGTTCACCTGCAATCGTTAATACGCCGTTGTTCGTCGTGACCGTCGCCTCGGGTCCGGGGAGTTCAAACTCCGCCTCGGACACGCCGTCGTCGGTATCGGCCACGACGATGGCAGTCGATCCGACGACGTCGACGCTAATGTCCTCGTCTGCGATACGGAGATCTATCACGAGGATCCAGCCCTCGTCGTACTCGTACCGGCGGACGATTCGTTCGTCTCCACCGGCAAGTTGCATCGTGCTCATCGTTGATTCCTAACTCCAAGTTAGTCGCTTTACTATATAAACCTGTCGTACACTAATCGCAGTACAGCGGTGGTTATCGCATTTCAATGGTTGAATTGCAGTTCGAGATCCGGGACCTGTCGTCACCGCTCTCTCGCGGCCGCTGCTGCGGGGGGTCACGGCGTGCCGAGTGCATTGGGGATTTATTTTAGACGCCCGCGAAATGTGTTGTATGGAAACGGTCACACACCACGGGCGGAAGACGGCCTACCGCACGTTCGACCGCGGGGGGTCGGGGCCTACCCTGCTGGCAGTCCACGGGTCTGGTGGCAACCGTCTGGTCTGGTCGGGCCAATCGAGATTGGCCACCGAACATCCGCTCGTTACGATCGACCTCAGCGGGCACGGCGAAAGCGACGACGTGATCGCAGAGCCGGGGTACGAAGCGCTCACGGCCTACGTCGACGACACCGTAGCGGTCGCTGAGGCCGTCGATGCCGACGTGCTCGTAGGGAACTCGCTGGGCGGCGCCGTCGCGCTCACCACCGCGTTAGAGCGCGACCTCGACCTCGCAGGGCTGGTGCTCACCGGCACGGGACCCCGGATGCCCGTCCTCGACGACGTCCTCGCCTGGGTCTCACAGGATATCGAGCGGGTGCTCGAATTCTTTCACGAACCGGATCACCTCTTTCACGACGTCGATGAGGACGCACTCGAAGTGTCCCGGAAGGCCCTCCGGACGACCGGGCGAGAGATTCTCGAGCGCGACTTCCGAACGGCCCACAAGTTCGACGTTCGCGATCACCTCTCAGGGATTCAGGAGCCGACGCTCGCGGTCGTCGGTGAGTACGACAGACTCACGCCGCCGCACTACCACGAGCGACTCGAAGCGGGGATCCCCCACTGCGAACTGACCGTGCTCGACGACGCGGCACACCTCGCGATGCTCGAACGACCGACGGCGTTCAACGACGCTGTGCGGGATTTCCTCGACGGTCACGTTCAGGCGTGAGTGCGCCCTGTTTCGGACGTTGCGTCGGCGATTGGGACACCCGAAACCGCCACGTCTTTGCGTCGGCCGACAAAGATACGCCCGTGCAACCGGTCGAGACTTCCGATCCGGACGGCGTCGACTACGGGTGGGTGATGCAGACGACGTTCGTCCTTACCATCGTCGTCGGCTCGCCGGTCGTCGCGGTGCTCTCGCTCCGGACGCCCCTCCCGACCTGGGGGTCTCGCGTGGAGTTTGCCATCCGGGTCGGCGCGGTTGTCTGGATTCTCGTCGCCGTCTCCGTGTTCGCGTACGCCCGGCGCTTCGATGCTGGCGACGGCGGCGAGAATCCGGACGCGGTCGCTCCCGACGACGGGTCTGAGTGAACCACTGTTCGGGCGTCGAGACTCGCGCCGTCGGAAGGACTTTCACCCGACTCGTCCACTCTCAAATATGATCGACGAGACCATCGCGGAGATCCGAGAGATGCAGACGCACAGTTCGTCGGTCGTCGCCGTCAAGGCGACGCAGTCGCTCTCGGAACTGCTGGATCGAGAGCACGCCACGGCCGAGGAGTTCGAGCGTGACCTCGAACGGAACGTCAGCGCTCTCAAGCGGGCGAACCCCTCACACGCGTCGCTGTTCAACGCAATGGAGACGGTCCTCGTCAACGTCGTCGGCCGCAAAGACACGGTCAAGGAGGCGAAGGATCTCCTCGAGGAGGTTTCGGCCCGAGTCGTTGAGGACGTCCGTCACGGGAAGTCTCGAGCGGCGGCGAACGCGGCGCCGACCTTCGAGGACGGCGAAACAATTCTCACGCACGATTACTCATCGACGGTCCTCGAAGCCATCGAGAAGGCGGTCGATTCGGGCGTAGATCTGACCGCGTACGTGACGGAGGCCAGACCGCGCTATCTCGGTCGAAAGATCGCGCGTCAACTCGCGACCGTCGAGGGGGTCGAACCGCACCTGCTGGTGGACGGCGCGGTCGGGTCGTTCCTGCCGGAGTGCGATAGAGTGGTGATCGGAATGGACTGCATCGTCGAGGAGACGCTGTACAACCGCGTCGGGACGCACCCAATCGTGACTACCGCGACCCACCTCGGGGTTCCGGTCACCGTGGTTGGCTCGGCCGCAAAGGTCGTCGACGACGGCTTCGTCTTCGAGAACGAATACCGCCCGCCCGCGGAGGTCTCGCTGGAACCGATCGAGAACGTCCACATCGAGAACCCGGCCTACGACGCGACCCCGATGGAACTCGTCGATCAACTCATCACCGACAACGGCGTCAAAGAGCTCTGAAGCGGGGTCGAATCGATCACAGCGCGCGGACCAACACGCTCCGCCGGCATTTGTTCTTCACTCGCAGTCCGCGCTGACCACGTCAGTCCACTCGCGAGCGCCGTTTGCGAGGTTCCGTCACCTGCAAGTGAATCCCACCGATTGGGACTCGTCCCTTCGCCCTGACTAGTTGCAACTCGTCTCTCCGCACTCATCGACGGCACCTCACTCGTCCGTAATCTCGTCTACGGCGACCCAGTCGCCGCGCTCGGCGGCGCGCTCGATCGCTCCGAGCACGCGCTGCACGGCGTAGCCGTCCTCGAAACTCGGTCGGAACGGGTCGGCGGCGGCGATAGAGCGGAGGAACTCGTAGTTCTCGTGAACGACAGCGTGTTCCCACCCGAGGGTGTGTCCCGGGGGCCACCACGCTTCGCCGTATGGGTCGTCCTCGCCCGTGACGAGAATGCGCTCGTACCCGCGATCGTCCGAGTCGGCGTACCGCAGTTCGTTCAGTCGCTCCAGAGAGAACGAGAGGCTGCCCGCCGAGCCGTGGATCTCGATCCGGTGGTCGTTCTCGTGGCCGTGAGCGTACCGCGATCCCTCGAACGTCCCCACGGCGCCGTTGTCGAACTCGGCTTGCGCAGTGTAGGCGTCGTCGACGGTGACCGGCCGCGTTCCTTCGTCGTCGGGTGCTGGCCGCGCTTCGACAAACGTCTGGAGGTGTCCCGAGACGCGTTCGATGGCCCCGGCAGAGTCGCCGACGAGGAAGCGAGCCAAATCGATAGTGTGCGCACCGAAATCCCCTAAAACGCCCGAGCCGGCCAGATCTTCGCCGAGTCGCCACGACCAGGGGGCGTCGGGATCCGCCAACCAGTCCTGGAGATACTGCCCGCGGAACTGTCTGACGTCACCGATACGGCCGTCCTCAACGAACCGTCTGGCGAGTCTGACCGCAGGAACGTACCGGTAATTGAACCCACACCCCGCGACGGCGTCCGAGTTGCTGGCCGCGTCGCGCATCGCTGCGGCCTCGTCGAGAGTTCGCGCCAGTGGTTTCTCACACAGGACGTGCGTGCCCGCCTCCAGCGCGGCGATCGACGGATCCGCGTGGACGTGATTGGGTCCCAGATTGTAGAACACGTCCACGTCGTCGACGACCTCGCGCCAGTCAGTGGCAGTGGCGGCGAACCCCAGCCGACTCGCGGCTGTTTCGACCGCGTCGGCGTTGCGACCGACGAGGACCGCCCGTTCTGTCGACGGGGCGTCAGGAAAGAACATCGGCAAGCGAGCCAGAGCGTTCGCGTGCGCACGGCTCATAAATCCGTAGCCAAGGACGCCGATCGAGAGCGGGTCGGCAACGTCGCTCATCTCCGGCGGCGGAAGAACTCGGCGAACTTGTCGCGGAGGGACCCGCCATCGCCCAGTCGGAGGTAGTACGCGTCGCCGCCGTCCTCGTAGTAGCCCGTGATCCGTCGTTGGATCTCGAAGCCGAGATGCTCGTAGAACGACAGGGCTGACTCGTTCGTCGCCCGCGCGTGACAGGAGATTGACTCGTGTTCCTGGAGCGCCGCGGCGACGAGGCGTTTGCCGTGGCCCTCACCCCGTCGATCGGGGGCGACGGCGAGAAACAGGATATAGCCGTCTCGGCGGACGGACGCGAAACCGATCAACTCGTCCTCCTCGAAAAGCAGGTGATCGCGGGCACGGCGGTAGGCGTCGACGAAGAAGGTCCGGCGCTGTTTGAGAACGCCCTCCTGCGCGCGGATCACCTCTTTGAGGGTCCAGGCGTCCTCCGCGTACTCCGCGGAACCGGGGGGGTCCTCCTTCGTTTCGACGTTGACGCTCACGGCCAGTCGTAAGGGTAGGACCGATATAATTCCACCGTCGGATCAGCGTGCTACAGGCACGTTCACCGGGGCCACTCAGAGCAGTGCGACCACGACGAGCGCCACGAGGACCGTACCGGTCAGGAGGACCTGAACCGCCGTCGACGCGAGGACGCCAACCGTGGCGTAGAGCGCGACTCGGCCGCTCGCCTCGGCGTCCGCGTGCTGTGCGAACTCGACGGCAAACACGGTCGCGGCGACGCCGATCACGAAGCCGACCGGCCCTGCCACGAAGAGCAACAGCAATCCGACGAGAACGGCCGCGGCTGTCGTCGCCACCGACGCGCCACCGGCCCTGGCGGCAATCGCACCGCCGAAATAGTCCACCACCATCGTGAGCAGGCCGACGGCGACTAAGACTGCGACGAGCGCGGCCGAGGGATCGGCGTACCCAGTCGACCACCAGTAGAGGAGGACTGCACCGACCGAGAGCGCACCCCCGGGAAGCAACGGGAGGGCCGCTCCGATCACCGCAACCACGGCGAGGGCGAGCGCGAGCCACGCGAGCGGAGTCATATCTGGACCTCAGTCGGGAGAGTGATGAACGCAGTGGGTTGATCCCGGTGCCGGCTGTTCGGGCGGATCACCACGCCCCGGATCAGTCTCGAAAGCGCGCCCGTTCTGCGCGCACGACGTCGAGGTGGCTCCCGAACCGATCGACCAGCGTCTCGTAGGCGGCCCCAAATGCACGCATACATTCCCGCGTCGAGGCGTAGTCGAGTTGGTCGGCGACAGCCTCCCACGACCGAGTCTGGAGCGGTTTCCCCACCAGTAATCGCTCCTCGCGGCCTGTCAACGGCGTTGCGGATTCGTCTTGAGCCGTCGGCGCATCGAGGAGAGCCGCGAGCGCGAGGCGGCGGAACCCGGCCGGGCCGGTCGTATACTGTCCGGGGCCGGTGGCTGCGCCGACGACGATACGCCACTCACGTTCGGTGAGGGTCGGCGGTTCCTCGGGTGGTTGGCACGCCGCCAGCGCGCCGCGAACCACGTCGACGTCGGCGTCGCTGAGTTGGTCTGTGAGGAGCGCCGGGATCCGGTCGCGGAACCACCGGGCGTGGCGGTCCCGAAGCCGCGCTCCCGACGGAGAGAGTGGATCCACCATCAGCGCGGAGTACTCGCCGCTGGACTCGTTGCGCGTCGTCGAGAGATGGACGGTCTGAAAGCCGTTCGCGTCCCAGAACGAGAGCAGTTCCGGCGTCGCGCCGTATCCGACACCGAGGTAATCTGCCGTGCCGGCGAACTCCGCGCGGATCTCACCCAGGAGTCTAGATCCGAGACCCTGCGACCGAGCGGCGTGGTGGGTCGCGATGCGAACCACACGGTAACCG
The DNA here is from genome assembly GCF_042218505.1 of Halobellus sp. Taxonomy (NCBI): domain Archaea; kingdom Methanobacteriati; phylum Methanobacteriota; class Halobacteria; order Halobacteriales; family Haloferacaceae; genus Halobellus; species Halobellus sp. Next base: position 23,116 of record NZ_JBDGQZ010000012.1, on the reverse strand, counting down.
ACTGGACGGCCGGCAGCCTCGTCGCGAAGTTGGCTGGTGAAGACGTCCGGGAGCATATTACCGCGGACCCGCGCCCCCTCGTACATCTCCGCGCGCGTGGATGCATCGAGGCCGCCCTCCCGCGCGAGCAACGCGACGCTGACCACGTGCCCCTCGTGTTCGAGCGCTCGGACGCGGAGGTTCGGGGCATCGAGGAGTCGCGCGAGGTCGTTCGGCTCCGTCCGGTAGTGGGCGAGAACGAGTAGCCCGAACACGGACCGTAGGAGGTGCTCGTCGGCGGCGAGATCCGACGGGTCGAGGACGCGGTACTCGACAGTCGATGGCGACGCTGACTCGATGAGGTCCGCGACGGGCGGGGTCGCATCGAGCAACAGTGTCCGGAAGGCCCAGGTTTCCAGAGGATCACCGGCCGCGTAGCGAATCGGTTCGTGCATCGAGACGTCTGTCACGGTGTGGTGACTTGCCGCCAGATCCGCGCGGAAGCGGACCGAAAAGCCCCGCCCGGCCCCCTCGTAGCCGTGGACTGTCGTGACGAACGCGACGGCGGTGGCGTCGAGAAACGACGAAAGCAACCGAACCGGAAGCGCGGCCGCTTCGTCGACGATGACGCAGTCCGGCGCTCCGAGGCGCTCGACGGCCGTGGTCGGGGTCGCAAACCGGACGCGCCCCCCGCTCGTGGCGAGGAGGTCCTCGTCGGCGTTCCTGCGGCCGTCTTTGGTCGACGACTCGTCGAGGGCATCGAGTTCGTCGAGGACCGCTGCCGCGCGGGCGAACACGTCCGCCGCGTTTCGACGCGCTGGGGCGGTGACGAGCACGTCGCGCCCTTCGGCGGCGAGCGACCCCACAGCAAGTCCTGCAGCACTGGACTTTCCCCGCCCGCGGTCGGCCTCGATGACGACGGCCCGGGAATCACGATTGCCCTTCACGCCGGTGTCTGACCCGCCCGCGTCCGCTTTTGATCCGGCAGCGTCGGCGGCAGATTCTGCCGCCTCGGCGAGGGCTTCCATCGCGCGCAGCGCCCGGGACTGGTCTGCCGTCAGGCACGCCTCGTACGCGGCGGGAGGAAAGCGACGCCTCCCGTCGGTCGGGATCGAAACGGGTGAGCGCTCCGGGACCGCCTCGGTCGTCTCCCCGCCGGCGTTCGCGTGCCGTTCGACGGTTCCGTTGTCGACGTCGACGATCGCGACGCCCGGGTGGCTCCGAAGCGTCGTCACAAGTCGTTCGCGAAACCGCCCGCCGACGTCGTCGAGTCCGTCCGGTGGAACCGCGAGCGACTCCTCGAACGACCCCGCTCGCTCGGGCCACGCATCCAGCGGCGGCGTGAGCAGCACAAACAACCCGCCACCGTCGACCGTGCCACCGATCCGCCCGAGCACGTTCGGTGAGAACGACTCGTGGGCGTCGCAGATCACCGCCGTCCGCGTAGTGCCGAGCAGGTCGGTCGCGTGTTTGGGCGCGACGCGGTCGAACCGGAAACCTTCGCGACCAGTGACGATTGTCGTCTCCGCGTCCGGGATCTCGGCCCCCTCGACCGCGTCGAACGCAGCGTCGATGCCGGCCTCGCGCGAGCCGGCGAGGACGAGGATGCGTCGGTGATTCCGGCGTCGGGCCGCCGCACGGAGGTCGGCGGCGAGGGCGGCGACGTCCATACCGGCGGAATAGCGGCCAGTACCCAAGGCGGTTGCGTTCGTCAGCCACACTCACCCCCGATTTCCGCGTGTGCCGCCGTGGCACGCGAGGACGCCATTGAAAGCGCTTTTATGGGATCCCGGGTTACCGATGTGTAGAGCCTGCCCGGGGTTGATGATACTCCTCGCCGTCAGGGAAACCCAGCAGACCGGCGAGGCAGTCGAGCCCGCGAGCAGGAGAGGTGAACAACCAATGTCAGTCTACGTAGAATTCGACGTCCCAGCCGACCTCGCAGAGGACGCCCTCGAGGCCCTCGAGGTCGCCCGAGATACAGGAACAGTAAAGAAAGGAACGAACGAGACGACCAAAGCCGTCGAGCGCGGCACCGCGGAACTCGTCTTCGTTGCTGAAGACGTCTCCCCCGAGGAGATCGTGATGCATCTGCCCGAACTCGCCGACGAGAAGGGCATTCCGTACGTCTTCATCGAGACGCAGGACGACGTCGGACAGGCCGCCGGCCTCGAAGTCGGCTCGGCCGCCGCCGCGATCGTCGACGCCGGCGACTCGGAGAGTCAGGTCGAAGACATCGCCGCGAAGGTCGAGGAACTGCGGTAAGCGACGATGAGCGCAGAAGAGACCGCCAGCGACTCGACGTCCGCGGAGATCATCGAGATCGTTGGCAAGACAGGGATGCACGGCGAGGCTATGCAGGTCAAGTGCCGCATCCGTGAGGGCTCGAACCAGGGCCGTATCATTACGCGGAACGTCCTGGGTCCCGTCCGCGAGGGCGACATCCTCCAGCTCCGCGAGACGCAGCGCGACGCCGACTCCATCGGAGGTCGATAACCTATGGTCGAAACGCGCACGTGTGATTACACCGGCGAAGAGATCGAACCGGGCACGGGAACGATGCTCGTCAAGAACGACGGAACGATCCTCCACTTCAAGGACTCGAAGGCCGAGAAGAACTACCGCCTCGGCCGCGAACCGCGCGATCTGGAGTGGACCGAAGCAGGCGGCGGAGCAGCCGAAGAATGAGTCACCACGACGAGCGCACCTTCGTGATGGTCAAGCCCGACGGCGTCCAGCGCGGACTGATCGGGGAAGTCGTCTCCCGCTTCGAAGAGCGCGGCCTGAAACTCGTCGCCGGGAAGTTCACCCGGATCGATCAGGACCTCGCACACGATCACTACGGGGAACACGAGGACAAGCCGTTCTTCGACGACCTCGTCGAGTTCATCACCGCCGGACCGGTCTTCGCGATGGTCTGGGAAGGCGCTGATGCGACCCGGCAGGTCCGGTCGATGGTCGGCGAGACCGATCCCGCCGAATCCGCCCCGGGGACGATCCGCGGCGACTTCGGCCTCGATCTCGGTCGTAACGTCATCCACGCTTCCGACCACGAGGACGAGGGCGCGAACGAGCGAGAGATCGACCTCTTCTTCGACGAGGACGAACTGCTCGACTACGAACGGATCGACGCGGCCTGGCTGTACGAAAACGACGATCACTGATCGGTTCGCAAACGCGGACCGCCGGTCGGTGTCGCTTCTCAGTATTTTTCGCCAACGGAGAACGACCGCTATCCTCTTTGGGATGCGACAGATAGCGCCCAGTATGCGGAAACCGTGTACCCGACTGATGGCGGCATCGGCACTGGTCTTCGGCGCCGCGGGCGCGCTGTTCCCCCGGCGAGTGATAGACGTCGCTGGACGGTTGCTGCTCGCGGGCTATGAGAACCCCGAGGAACTCGAACCCGCTGCGTGGTACGTGTCGGCCGCGCGTGGACAATCGGCGCTGTCGGCACTTGCAGGCGTGATCGTGCTCGCGCTGGAGTACGGACCGCCTCTCGGTGACGACGAGGTCGACTCCGACGCCGAAGAGTAAGGCGAAGCCGCTACGGTTCCGGGGCGACGAGGTCGATCTCGCCCGCGTCGAGTTCGGCCTCGACCTCACGGGCGGCCGTGACGAGATTCTCGATTTTCTGGTAGGCGACCTCGCGAGGGAGCAGTTTGACGCCACAGTCCGGCGACACCGTGAGTCGCTCCGGCGGGACGATCTTCAGACCCTCTCTGATGTTCGATTTGATTTCGTCCACGGACTCGATCTCAGCGTCGTGGACGTCGACGACGCCGAGCGCCAGGTCCGGCTGCAGTTCCGGGGACTGGAATACGTCGATCTGCTCGTAGCCGTCATTGCAGAGTTCGACGTCGAACTCGTCGATTGGGAACTCGTTGATTTCGGGGTAGATCCGCGAGTAATCGCCGTAGCAGACGTGCAGGCCGATTCTGACTTCCTCGGGGATGCCATCGACGATGCGTTCGAGCGCCTCGCCGACGATGGCGTGATCGTCCGGCGTCGTCGCCAGCGCGGGCTCGTCGATCTGGATGTAGCGCGCGCCGGCCGCGACGAGTCGCTCCACTTCCTCGTTCACGAGATCTGCGAGGTCGTATGCGAGTGCGGCCTCGTCCTCGTAAGCCTCGTTGAACGACCACCGCGCAAGCGTGTACGGCCCGGTGATGGGGACTTTCACCGGCTTCTCAGCCACACCGGCGGTGAACTCGAACTCGTCGAGAAGCCACGGGTCGTCGTACTCGACCTCCGAGACGACCGAGGGCTTGTTGAAGTAGTTGTGTCCCCAGACCTTCACCGGCCCGTTGAACTCGTAGCCCGGGATGCGATGTGCGAAATACTCCACCATCTCCTCGCGTCGCATCTCGCCGTCGACCACCGTGTCGAGACCGGCCCGCTCGTGCTCGCGCGTGATGACGCGCGCGGCATCGTCGTAGGCCTCCTGCAGTTCGGAATTCGCGAAACTGGAGTCGCTCTCCTTTTGAAGATCACGCACGGTGCTGAGCCACGATGGCTTCGGGTAACTCCCGACGACCGTCGTCAACAGGAAGTGTTCGGCGTCGTGGTCGTCCGGCCGGAACTGCGCGCGGTTGTCGGCGTCTCGGGCCATCAGACCGTCACCTCCCGATCGAGGTCGGCAGCCGCAGAGAGCGCGCTGAGTTTCTCCCGGAACTTGGTCACCGGGAGGTAGAACGGCTCGGTGTTCGTCGTGAGGTAAACTGTCTCGAAGTCCGTCGAGGGGACCTGTTCGGTGAACCACGAGGCGCGCTCGTGGAGCGTCTCCGCGGTCTCGACGAGCGTGTTCTGCCCGTCGGCGAGTCCCAGTGCGACGTCACTCGGACAGCCGTATTCGGACGCGTTGTACACCGTCTGTTTGCGGTCGCCTGCCACGATGTCGAACCCGACCGCGTCGAGGTCGGCGTCGAGCAGGTGCGCGTAGGTCTTCTCCTCAAGTGCGCCAAAGTAGGTGTGGACGACGACCTCGGCGTCCGTAGCGCTGGCGACCGTGTCGATCGCTTCCGGGACCTCTGGCGCGAGGTCGTCGCCCGGCGGCGACGTCACCAGCGAGGGGTCAAGCAGGAAGAGCGTCTCGTGCTCGGGGAACGATTCGACTTCGCTCGCGAGGAACTCCGCGATTGCGGCCAGAAACTCCGCCTCGTCGCCGTAGTGCTCGTCAGTCGCCAACGCCGAGAGCGAGTGGGGACCCGGTAGTACTGCTTGCAACGGCGTCTCTCCGTCCGTGAGTTCGGCTGTGGCGTTCAGTTCGGCCGCGACGTCGCCGGAGGGTGTGAGGTCGCCCACGACCCTCGGGTCACGGTAGAAGTTGTTGTTGTCGTAGTAGCGCACGATTCCGCCCGTGTCGACGTTGTCGTGGACGGCGAGGGGATGGGCGAGCATATCGTCCCAACGTAGTTGGCCCTCGACGAGGCGGTCCAGACCGGCGTCGTGCTGCTCGTCGATCACCTCCGATCGGGCCTCGCCGTAGGCCTTTGCGATTGCTGCCGATTCGTCGCCACCGATCAAGTCACCCTTCTGGTGGCCTTTGAGATCTCCGAGTTCCGATTTCGCCCAGTCCGGGAGTGGGAACAACCCGGGCGTCGTCGAGACGTATTCCGTCATCACTCGTGGCTACGAAATGATGACGCTTAATATTTGCTATGCGTCTTTATTCTTCTGGGTTATCTTTTCTGGTCAGTTCGACGACGGTGAGCGTCTCGAAGGGGTACGACTCCTCTATGAGGACTTCGTGCGCGAATCCGCAGGCCACAGCGTGTGAGAGCACATCGTCGTAGCCCGTGAGGGAACTCACGAGCAGGAGGACGCTCCCGGCAGGGGCGAGTACCCGACCGACCGTCTCGAGAAACGGGTCGACCAGTTTGCGCCCGGACTCGCCACCAGAGAGCGCGCGCTCCATCCAGTCGTCCCACTCGTTGTCCGGGTCGGTCGGAAGATACGGCGGATTGAATGCGACCGTCTCGAAGGCGTCAGCGGCGAACGGTTCGACGAGGCTCCCGCGGACCACCTCGAAGGCTGCCGGCGGAACCCCGTCGGAGTCGTCCGCGTCCGCTCCCCCGCGCGCCCGCTTCCGCGCGGCCCGACAGGCGTGAGGACTGAGGTCGCTCGCGACCACCTCGGTCACGTCGTCGGCCTCGCGGGTTGCTCGCTCTGCAACCCACCCCGAACCGGTGCCGACCTCCAGCAGCCGACCCCGTCCACGTTCCAGAACGGCCGACGCGAGGAGGCCCGAGTCCTCCGCGGGTTGATAGACCCGCGTCTCCATCCCACGGCGCTCAGCCAACGCCGACTGCGACTCGTCAGTCACGAGGACCCGTCCCCGTCGCTATCGTCGGTCCCGTCCGCGCCGCCGTCGGTTCGGCTCGCCGGGGGATCGGTCGGTCGAAGATCACCCCGCCCCCTGTCGTCGCCGGCGAGAACGAATCCGCCGGCCTCTTCGCGACCGGCCAGTTCCCGCTGCGGGAACGGGATCTTGATGCCCTCGGATTCGAGCGCTCGTTTTACCGCACCGATGACGACAGTCTGCGAGCGCCACTTCCGGCGTGCGCTCGGGTTGTCGATCCAGTACCGGACGCCCAGGACGACCGACGAGTCGTCGAGCCGCTTGAGCACGACCTGTGGCGTCGGGACGTTCATCGGGTCGTCGAGTTTCGAAACCGCATTCTGTGCGATGTCGGCCGCGTGTTCGGGGTCCGCGTCGTAATCGACCCCGACCTCGACTTCGATCCGCAGTCGCCCCTTTCGGCTCCGGTTGACCAGGCTGTTCGAGGACACCACGTCGTTCGGAATCATCACATACTCGCCGTCGAAGGTCTGAATTCGAGTGTTGACGATCGTGATGCCGGTGACGATGCCCTCGTACTCCTCGACCTGAATCCAGTCGCCGATCTCGAAGGGCCGCGAGAACATCAGCACGAACCCGGCCAACAATGCTCCGAGCGTCTGTCGAGCGGCCATCCCGACGACGATCCCAAGGAACCCCGCGCCCACGAGGATGCCGCCGATGTTCACGTTCCACAGCGACAAAACGATCATAAACGCAAGGAGGTACACCGTTACCTGTCCCACCCGGAATGTGATCTCGCGTTCGTGTTCGTCGAGCGAAGATCGCGTCTGGGCGATCTCCTCGACCAACTGCCGGATCAGCCCCGTCATCGTGTACGCGCCGATCAAGAATAGGATGGAAATGCCGAATCGCACTGCCGTCTCGGGGCCGAGGTTATTCCCGAAGACACCGAACAGTTCCGCCGAAAGCCCCCAGACTGCGACAATCGCGACCCCGCCGCCCGCGGCGGCGGCCATCGTAGCCAGCGTGATGAGCAGGTGCCACACGGCAGATGGGAACCGCTCCGGTGCGAACGCGTGAATCCGGTCGGTCCGCGCGAGCAGTGCCATCACCAGCAGTCCGATTGCGAACGTGACGGCGATCCGGCCCGGGAGACCCGGAATCAACTCCGGGATGCGCGACAGCGTGCTGCTCACGCCCTCAGTCGTGGTCTGTCGGGTGAGTTCTCCGGACATACGAATCACCTCACCGCCCGTACTCGTTCGCGATTGTGGCCAGTCGGGCGAACGTCGCCGGTGCGAGCGATCCTGCGCGCTTGCGGAGCAGGTTCTCGTCCGCCGTGGAGACCGCTTCCACCACTGCCTCGGGATCGTCGAGTCCCGAGATGTGGGCGGTGTTTCTGATGCCGTTGCGGATCGTCTTCCGTCGCTGTGTAAAAAGCGCCTTCACGAAATCGAAAAAGAACGACTCGTCGTCGACGTCGTAGTCGGGGTCCCGCGGGAGAAGCCGGACGACTGCGCTCTCGACGGCCGGTGTGGGGTCGAACGCGTCCGGTGGGACGATCTCGACCACTTCCACGTCGGCGTAGTGCTGGGCGCTGACAGACAGCCGACCGTAGTCGTCGGTCCCCGGGTCGGCCGCCATCCGCTCGCCGAACTCCCGCTGGAACATCAGGACCAGCGGCCGCCCCTGGGGGAGCAGATGGAACGCGATCTCCGAGGAGATCCCGTAGGGGAGGTTCGAGACGCACGTCGAGAACGCGGGCAGGTCGATTGAGAGGGCGTCGCCTTCGCGAACCGTGAGCGTCCCGTCTGCGACGTCGGTGGCGAACTCCTCGCGGAGAAACGCCGCTAGCGACGGATCCCGCTCGACGACAGTGACCTGCTCGGCCGTGTTGAGCAGTCGGTCGGTGAGTGCGCCCGTTCCACCACCGATCTCGAGGACGTGTGAGCGATCGGCGTCTTCCGGGAGGTACCCCGGGACCCGATCGAGCACTCGGTTGTCGATCAGGAAGTGTTGGTCGCGGTCGGGGTTACCGCGGACGCCGGCGCGGCGTCGCAACGCGTCGGGGTCGCGACCGGCGGCGTCGGACGTCGAATCAGTCATTGGTGGTCTGTGCGCGCCGAGGCGGGTAAACGTCTCGGGTTCGATTCGTCCCCTGATACCAACAGAGACCGCGTCTGTGGGTCGTCCGCCGCCAAGATCAGGACTCGCGGCCGACGAACGTCTTGTACTTCAGGTCGTCGTCGCGCAGTTCCTCCATAATGCGCTCGACGAGCACCTCGCGGGGGTTGTGCAGTCCCGAGATCCGGTCTTCGAGGTCCTCGAAACTCTCGAACGGCCCGCGCTTACGCTGGTCGAGGATGTTGTTCCGGAGTTTCTTCCCGATGCCCGGGAGGAGATTCAACTGGTGGAGACGGAGCGTGATCGGTTGGGCGTCGTTGTAGAAGTCGACGAACCGTTTCTCATCGGTGTCGATGATCTCTTCGACCGCGTACTCCAGTTCCGCATTCGCAGTGTTCGAGACATCGTCGTACCCGACTTCTTTGAATCCATCAACGACGTCTCTGGCGCCCGTTGGACCGATCACGACGCGGTCGCCGATTGACACGTCGGCGTCCTCGGCGAAGGTTACCTCGAACAGCCGGAAGTCGCGTTCGCCGAGCGCGTATCCAAGCGGCGACTTTCGGTGTCGTGGCCGGTCGTCGTCCGCACGGCCGTGCTGCAGATAGTCCAAGATGACCGCGTAGCGTCGGTCGACGGCCTCGGATTCGGTTGCCTCGTTCGCGTCGGCGTCGTCGCTCGCCGCCTCAGGAGGATTGCCGTCGCTCCCGCCGTCGGTCGTGGTCATACACACACGTACGCCCACGGCATATTTAAAAAGTTGGCTGACGGGAAGCGAGATCGGCTCGCGCCGAGTCCCGATCGATGGGGCCTGAGTGAGGTGGAGCGAATCGGGAGGGGTCAGACGTACTTCGCAACGACGTTCAGCACGTCGTCGAGTTCGTCGCTGTCGAGCGCGTAGCGCTCTTGGGCGTAGACGGCGCGGAGTTCGTCGCGGCTCTGGGGGAGCAGGTCCGCGATTTTGATCGCCGTCGCGGGATCGACCTTCTCCAGTTCGAGAAGTTCTATGACGAGGTCACGGGATTCCTCGGGATCCAGATGGGCGAACCGGTTGACGTGTTCGATAGCTCGCGCGAGTTCGTAACGGAGTTCCCGGTCCTCGTCGGCGGCCCGTTCGGCTTCGACGTCCTCGAGGAGGGATTTGACCTCCGAAACGGTCATGTACTCCTCATCGACCTGCTCTTTGAAGATGGTCATCGCGTGCGGTTATTCCTGTGCGCGCAGGTGAGCGGGACGAGCGATGATCGTCTTCTCCTTACCGCCGTCGACGATCTGTATCTTGAACGCGCTGCCCTGTTTACCGATGACCTCACCGGTGTGCCCGTTGAATCGGGGATGGAAGCGGCCGTCCTGGATGCTCGGGTCGATACTCAGGTGGACTTTCTGTCCCTCGTCGTACTCGGCGATCGAGCGCTGCGGCGGCGACGTGCCCCGGTTGCGCGGCTTGTTCGAGAGTTTTCCTCGCGTTCCGTGAAGTGGACCATTGGAACTCGGCATAGTCGTTAGAGTCCATACTTGGGACGCAGTTATAAAACGCACGTTCCGTCCGTGGGGAGCAGCGGATGCCGCAAACCGTTCAGGGCCGGATCGTCTCGGCAAAGTCTAAATCAGGGGACGTTCAACGGCTGGGTATGTCACAAGAATACGCATCCAGCGGACAACTCTCCGAGGACGTCGAGGGCGCGCTCCAAGGCGATGGCGGCCCCTCACACGACGATTCGAGCACTCGGCTGGAACAGTTCGGCCTCGGCGTCGCAGCGAGCATCCTCCTCGGCGCCGTCGTCGGAGTGGCAGCGGCGTGGTCGATTGGCGGCGCGCTCCCGCTCATCTTCGGACTCGGTCTCGGGTTCATTTTCTCACCGGTCCTCGGACTGCTCATCCTTCGACGCAACGAGTAAGCACTGCGCGAACGGGTACGCAGTCAGTCCTGTCGTTTACGCGCCTTCCGCTTCGCTCGCCCAATGACAGTCCAGAATCGGGAAGCCGCGGTTCCCGAAGAATCAGATACGGCCGATGTTCTCGACGGCGACGCTTTCGACGCCATCGACTCCGGAGAAAGACTCTTCGACGGCCTCGGTCCCACCGGCGTCGTCGGGGACGATAACGGTGGGCAGCAGCGCAACGAGCCCGAACGCGACGTCGTCACGCTCGAAGCCGTTGATCTTTGCCCCTTCGGGGAGCGACTGTTCGAGCCGCTCTTGCAGTTCGTCCAGGTCAATGTCGGGGCTGTTCGGCATCACTTTGATTTTGGCTGCAACTTTTCCCATCGTTCAGGGTCCCATAAACCCACAGTCGGGGCACTCATAGAGGTTGCTCTGTTTTCGACACTTCGCACACCGCGAGATCTCGTGGCCACAGTCCGGACAGTTGAACGTCGCCGCGCTCATGCCGGAGATGTTGATGCCACAGGACACGCACTGTCGGGCGTGTCGCTGTTCGGACTGGCTCATATCCTACAGGACCCGGGCGCGACTTTTAACGGTTGTCTTTCCCGGTCACCCGAGGATGATCGGCCCGAACAGCACCCCCATCAGATGAACGCGCCTCGCCCCGAGTCGCGGGGGCACCAATCCCACGAGCGTCGCGAGACAGAACACGGCACCACCGAGCGCGCCCGCGAACGCGACCGAGAGCGCACCGAGTAGACAGAGAACCGAGAGGACGAGAGGCCGACGCGGCAGCCGACGGACCGCGCTGAGATACCACTCGCCGAGCGTTACCAGGAGCACGACACCGACAGCAGCCGCAACTACGAGCGTGGCAAACAGCACGACTGTGTCGGTCGCTGCGGGGACAGCGTCGCCACTGCCGTCGGTCAGAAGCGTCTCGGCGGCGACAGTCACGCCGCTGCGGGGAGCGCCGAGGACGACGAGCGAGGCGACAGAGAAGACCGCCGTCGCCGTGTCGGCGCCGCTGGTAGCGACGACATAGGGGCGGTCTGTGCCCCGACCGGCGGGTCCGTCCCCGCCAGCGCCTCCGAGCGCTAGCACGGCCGCGACACCGGCCGAGACGCCCGGGAGATAGCCGACGAGTGCGCCACCGCCGACACCCGCCAGCGCGGCGCGGAGCGTTGACCGCCGCGACAGGCCGAGTCTTGTCCCATCCTGCGGCGGAATCGCGCCGCGGGCGTCCAGCGCGTCGAGCAGGATCGGCGCGCCGAACAACCCGGCGAACAGCGGCGCGAGCATCGAGGCCGCACCCGAAGACGACAGCGGACCGCTCGCCGGAAGATCCAGCGTCAGGAGTCCGAGCAGCGTCGCCGCACACAGCGAGAGCAGGCCGCCGACGCGACTGCGCCGTGTCGGTTCTGCGAGGATCAGCAATGCGGCGACCAGCGTGAGCAAGGCCGGCAGCGCGGCGAGCAGCCAGGGACGGCCAGCCCCGATCAGGCGGGCGAGCGGCAGCGCGACAGCCACCGACGCGACGAGTGCGATCCCGCTACCGAGCGCGGAGAGCCGGATCGTCTCCCGACCGCGACCCGCAAGAACGAGCCGGTGTCCGGGTAGCGCGCCCGTGGCAGTCGCTGCGTCGGGAACCCCGAGGACCAGTCCGGGAACGATCGAGAGAAACGTGTGAACTACGCCCGCCGCGAGAACGGCGGCCACGACTGCGATCGGCGGGCCCGGGAGTTCGGCGGCCACGCCCACTGCCACGAACGCGACGCTGTTGACGTGCAGCCCAGGAACTAGTCCGGTCACCGTCCCGGCCCCGATGCCGAGCATCGCGTACGTCAGTGTCGTCGCCGCGGTGTCCATCACCGGGGATGGTCCCACCTTCGTACTTCAATGCTCGGCGTCGCGGGCGGCTCGATCTACTGCGGTCGCCGGCCGACTCCGACAGACCGGGGGGTTTTTCGTCGGAGACGACGGAGAGTGGCGCGTGACCGACGCACTCACCACGGGGTGTCGAGCGCTCGACGATCTACTGGGCGGGGGGTTCGAGCGCGGCACCGTTACGCAGCTCTACGGGCCGCCCGCGGCCGGGAAGACGAACGTCGCCCTATCGGCCGCCGTGCGCGTCGCCGCCGAAGGCGAGCGCGCTGTCTACATCGACACTGAAGGACTCTCGATCGATCGCTTCCACCAACTCGCCGCGGCCGTCGCCGAGGGCGAATCCGTCGAAGACGTCACCTCCAGACTCATCGTCTCGGAGGCACACGACTTCGAAGAACAGGAGGAGGCCGTCCGCGACACCGAGGAGTTCGCCCCGCGCGTCGACCTGATCGTCCTCGACAGCGCGACCGGCTTCTACCGCCTCGAACGCACTGGCGACACCGACGCCGGCGACTCGCTCCGTCGGGTTGCCAGTCAGGTTACCCACCTGCTCTCGCTCGCGCGGAAACACGACCTCGCGGTCGTCATCACGAATCAGGTGTTCACCGATCCCGACAGCGACCGCACCCGGGCGCTGGGCGGCCACACTCTGGAACACTGGACGGGGGCAGTCGTGCGACTGGAGCGCTTCCGCGGCGGCAACCGCCGTGCGACGATAGAAAAGCACCGAGCAAAGGCTGTCGGCGACAGCGTGACCTTCGAGATTACCGACGAGGGAATCGAGAGCACCGATCGATAACGGGCGGCGCACGAACCCCCGGTGCGGGCGAGTCTATCAGAGTTCGCCGAGTTTCCGGATGAGTTGCCCGCGGTACTTCTCGTCGGCGTTGAGTCCCTTCATTTCGAGGACGTTGCGTTCGAGTTTGTCGAGCGCAACGTGGAACCCGTGTTCCGCCCCGTAGCCCTCTCCGCTGCCTGCGACCTGTCCGTGACTGGTCCGAAGGCGGATCTGACACTGGATCAGTGGCGTGCCACGGAGTTTCTCCTTGTGTTCGTGGAGGCGCACGTGCGCGTGAAGCACCTGCATCTGCTGGTACTTGTCGACGACCGTCGTGATCGATTCGACGATCTCTGAACGGGTGAGCGTCTCCAGCAGCCGGACGTTGGTGATCTGGACGTCCATACTCTCCTCCTCGGTGAAGGTCAGCGCGCGCAGCACGTCCGTCTTCGTGACGATCCCCCGGACCAGGTCGTCGTTCTCGTCCGGCGTCACGACGAGTCCGGAGAGGTCGTTTTCGAACATCCGCTCGACCGCGACGTCGACGGTCTCGGCGGGCGTGGCCGTGACGACCGGCGACGACATCAGGTCGTACACGGGCAGATCGAGCATCCGGTCGATGTCACCGCGTCGGTCACCGCGCCCCTGCCGGTCGTCGTCCCGAACGACGAACTCCACGAGGTCGTGGGTGGTCACGATCCCGGTGAGTCGCCCGGAGTCCTCGTCGACGACTGGCAGCCGCGAGATGCCGTGTTCGCGGAGTTTGTTTATCGCCTGCCCGACGTGGGACTTTTCGCCGATGTTGACGACGTCCTCAGTGTAGATGTCTTCGACGCTGATGGCGTCTAGACTGTCGAGAACGGCTTGGAGGATTGCGTCGCTGACGACGATGCCGTAGAGTTTCTCGCCCTCGAAGACGGGCGCGATCTGCACGTCGCCCTCGACGAGCATCCGCGCGGTCTCGCGGACGTCTTCGTGACGGTCGACGCGCGGTGCGGACTTCATCACCACGGAGGCCTTCGTGTCGTCTTCCATTCGGGAGCGTACGAGCTGCTTCTCGCCGATCACACCGGCGTAGTCGCCGCCTTCCGTGACGACGATCCCGCGGGGGTTCTCCCGTTCGAAGATCGCACGGATCTTCCCCAGTCGCTTGCCGGCATCAACTTCAACGAAATCAGGAGTGGCAATATCAGTAATATCCATAATGGAGTAGCCTCCTGCTTGACGTAAGCCGCCGGCTGTATTGAAAGTTCGTCCCGTTCTCTCCTCTCTGTGAAGCCGGATCGGTTATCGCGTAAATCACTGTTTATCACCCCCCAATACTTCCGTCTTCGGTGCGACGAGGGCCAGACGTCGAATCGCTGCAGCGAAATATGTACGGTAATATAGTCATTCGTAACAACACTGAGGATTCATAGCAACCATTTACGAGGGACCGTTCGACGGCCCTATATGGAAACCGGACCGACTTCGGACCGAGGTGCCGGGGCCGCGGATATGGATGACAGGCCACTGACGATGCTTACGGAGGACCACTTCCACCCGTCGGTCGCCGCGCGCCACCGGCGGATCGACGCCGCCCTGTGGGACGACATCTACGTCGTCGGCGACGTCCACGGGTGCATCGACGAACTCCGCCGACTGATGGACGCGCTAGATCCGAGCGAAGACGATCTGGTCGTCTTCGTTGGCGACCTGGTCCGCAAGGGTCCCGACAGCGAGGCCGTCGTCGAGTACGTTCGCTCCCGGGACAATCTGCTGTCGGTCCGCGGCAACAACGAGGACAAACTGATCCACAATCGCAAGGAGCTAGACTGCCTCAGCGCGGCGGACGAAGCCTATCTCGAATCGCTTCCGGTTGCGCTCTCCTGGGAGGACGCGCTGGTGGTCCACGGTGGCGTGGATCCGGCTCGCCCGCTCGCAGAGCAGGACACTGCCTCGCTGCTGAACTGCCGCTCGCCGGCGGGAGGGGGGTACGGCGGCCCCTTCTGGTTCGAAGGATACCGCCAGCGACCGCGCGTCTTCTTCGGCCACACTGTCCTCGCAGAACCGATTCAGACCGAGTGGGCAATCGGGCTCGATACGGGATGCGTCTACGGCGGTTCGCTGACGGCGTATGATTACTATCAGGACCACTTCGTGAGCGTGCCAGCGGCCGAAACGTACGAGGAGCGTGCCGATCGGAAAGTGCTGGAGCCCGAGAACGTGGACATCTGAACGGCGGAGCCGGTCGGCGGATCCTCGGTACACGGCGACGCTGATCAGCAGTCCGTCGGTGAACGGCGTTATGTGCTCCAGTGATCCGGTCGAGCCAGTCGGCGGCTGTCGGTTCGACGGTGCGATTTTTGAGTTGCCGGACTGCGATATGCGGATACCGGTGAGTCACGACGTTAGGGCTCGAACTTCCCGTACTCTCGTCTCTCTACTCTCGAGGTCCCGTTATTTCGTTTCTCGAGAGTTTCTGCCGACCGAGGTGGCCGATCGGTACGGGCATTCCATCGAACCCAGGTCAGTCGTCCGCGCGGGCGTTTCCGAACTGCTCGGCGGGCAGCCGCAGTTCGGCCAATCCGGGCAGGTGCTCGATGTTGAATACGACTTGGAGGTCGTCGGTGACAGGCTGGCCGATGCAGGAGAGACGGATGCCACGTTCTCGCATCTCGTCGGTCAGAATGGTGCTCACGGGCATTTCCACTTCGCCGTCGACGACCGCGACGGCGCAGTTCGCACACGCGCCGCCGCGACACGCGTATGGCCACGAGAAGCCATATCGCTCGGCGGCCTCAAGAAGTGATTCGCGCTCCTCGACGACGAGGATGCCGTGACTATCGACGTCGAGGTCCGCGGCCTCGGCTTTCTCGAAGAGGTCCTCGTCAGTCAGTTCCCAACCCTGCGCTTCGACGACCCCGTAGTCGAGGTACTCGACAGTCGGGCCGAGGGTCTCTGCCCCCGGGTCGTCGACTCCGTCGTCGTCCGCTTCGGGCCGTTCGGATGAGCCTTCCCTGGCACCCCCGTCGTCGGCTCGGGTGCCTCCCGGAGTAGTATCCGACGAGCGCTGGCGGCCATCCGTCCCGAAGGTCGATGGGTCGTGACCGGCCGAGAGATGTTCGTAAGCCCGTCGAACGCGCTTGAATTCCACCAGCGACCCGCCGTGGTCGGGGTGAGCGCTTTTCACCCGTTCCCGGTAGGCTCGAACGACAGCGTCCTCTTCGGCGTCGGGGTCGATACCGAGTACGTCGTACGGCGACTCCACGAACCAGGCTTAGGAGATGACGGGAATAAGTCCTCCCCTCTGCACCGGGGGAAGAACAGCACCAACAATGGGGTGTGATCCCACTACTCGACCGGGTCGCGACTGGTGGATCAGTATGGCTTTTCACTGATTGCACCACATCATACGTCTGTCTCAAAAGACGGTGGTGACAATCGCGACGCTTCCAGAGAGCAGTATCGCAGCGACAGATGACGCCGAAGTCGACTACAAACTCCGCACGGCACTGCAGTTGCTCGACGTCGTCGAGACCCGTGAGGAGCGCGCGATCGACCGCCTCGCAGACGGGACGTTCGACGACGACCTCCGCGAGCGACGCGGTGACCTCGGATATCTGTAGAAGCGGTTGCAACTGATTACACAGCCGATCGCACGCGGTCGTGCGATCGAGTGAGCGAAGACTTGCAAACGCCCCTGGGCGCTCTGGCTCTCGTTTCAGGCCGGGCGTTCGACCCCCAGCTCGGCGAGCAGCGTTTCGGCGGCGTCCTTCGAGGATCCGGGGCCGCGGGCGGTCAGCAGGTCGCCGTCGACAGTGACGCTCGTTTCGGCGTCGAGTTCGGCGTCCCAGTTCGCGCCGGCGGCCTTGACCCCGTCTTCGACCCAGTACGGGAGCTTGCGACCGTCGGGCATCCGACCCTGCTCGTCGACGATGCCGTCCTCCCATTCGTTGGGGAAGCCCGTCACGTCGCGTCCGTCGACGAGGAACGAACCGTCGCTGGTCCGAGTGAACGCGAGAATGCCCACTGCGTGACAAACGACGAGCGCTTTGCCGTCCTCGCCCGAAACCGCGTCGCGAAGGATTTCGCGGGCATCGCTGTCTTGATTGATATCCCACTCCGTTCCGTGCCCGCCTGGATACACGACAGCGTCGTACCCGTCCGCAGACACCGACGCCAGCGGGATCGGATCGTTCAATCGCGGGTCGTTCTCGTCCACCGATCGAATATGCGAGGAAATCTCCTCACCGACGCTGTCGGGGTCCACCGACCGTTCGTCCACGACCGGCGGGTCGCCCGTGGGCGTAGCAACGGTGATGTCAAACCCCGCCTCGTCTAAGATCTCCAGCGGTTCGATGCACTCTTCGCCCCAGTAGCCGCGTTCGCTGACGATGAATAATGCGCTTGGCACGCTCACAATACGTGTCTCCAGCCATTAAAACCGTACCGAGCGACCTGAGACGGGTGAGGCCCGCAGTCGGCCCTGGTTAGTCGGTCGCGTCGGCCACTTTCGTGTCGTCTACCTGGGCGTCCCACAGAGCAGCGTACTCGCCCGAGCGGGCCAGCAGCCGATCGTGGGAGCCGGATTCGACGATCTCGCCGTCGTCGAGCACGACGACCCGGTCGGCGTCTCGGATAGTCGACAGCCGGTGGGCGATGACGAACGCGGTCCGGTCTTCGATCAGTCGGTCGATGCTCTCTTTGATCTCCTCTTCCGTCTCGGTGTCGACGTCGCTGGTCGCCTCGTCGAAGATGATAATCGCGGGGTCGTTGAGCAGCGCTCGCGCGATGGCAATCCGCTGGCGCTGCCCGCCGGAGAGTTTGATCCCGCGTTCGCCGATCTGCGTGTCGTACCCCTCCGGGAGCCCGGAGACGAACTCGTGGGCCGCTGCGGCCTCCGCGGCCGCGACCACCCGCTCGCGCCCCGCCTTCGCGTCCCCATCGCCGCCCTCTGCGGCCAGCACCTCGCTATCGCCGTAGGCGATGTTCTCGGCGACAGTCCCCGAGAAGAGGTAGGGGTTCTGTTCGACGACCGCGATCGAGTCCCGGAGCGCCTGGAGATCGTACGTCCGAACGTCGCGGCCGTCGACGGTCACCTGTCCGTCGTCGACCTCGTGGAGGCGGGGGACGAGTTTCACCAGAGTCGACTTCCCCGCGCCGGTTGCCCCGGCGAGTCCGATGGTCGCTCCAGCGGGCACGTCCAGCGACACCGACTTCAACACCGGCTTCCGGTCGTCGTAGCCGAACCATACGTCCTCGAACGCGACGTCACCGCTGATTTGGTCGGGAACGTACGGGTCCGCGGGCTCCGTGACCGTCGGCTCCTGTCCGAGAAGCCCGAAGACCCGCTCGGCGCTGGACTTCGCCAGTTGGTATTTGTTCGCGGACCGGCCAATCCGACGCATCGGGGAGTAGAGCCGCCGCAAGTAGAGGAAGAAGGCCGCGAAGGCACCCGTCGAGATCAGCGCCGCCTCGCCAGGCGGCGTGGTGATGATCGCTCGTCCGCCCACGAATAGGATGAGCACGAACACGACCCCCGTGAGCAGCCGAAGCGTCGCGAAGAACCCGCGGCGAATTCGGAGGGCCGCCACCTTCTTGTCGTGGTACGCGTCGCTCCGCTCTGCCACCCGGTCGCGCTCGAAGGCGTACCGGTTGAACGCCTTCACGACGGCGACGCCCCCGAGGTTGTTCTCCAGCCGCGTGTTGAGCCGGGCCACCGTTTCCCGGAGAGACTTGTACCGTGGCTCGATCCACCGGAGGAACACCGCGCTCGCTATCCCGATAATCGGGACCGGCGCCAGGGCGATGAGCGCCAGCGTCGGGGCGTAGTACCACAGCACGGCCGCGATCCCGCCGACGGTAGCGACCACCCGAATCAGTTGGCGGAACTCGGTGTTGAGGAACTGTTCCAGGCGGTTGATGTCGCTGTTGAGGATCGACATCATCCCCCCAGTTTGGTGGTTGGCGAAGAAGTCCATCGAAAGGTGCTGAAGATGGTCGTAGGTATCGTTCCGGAGGTCCCGCTGGATCTTCTGCGCCGACGACTGGAGGAGGTACCGCGACCCGAAGCGGGTGACCGACCGGAGCAGGTACGCCAGCGCCGCAATGACGATCAGTTGCTGGAGGAACGCCAGACGTGCGGCCTCCCCGGTGATCGCACCGCTGGGTAACAGCCCCGCCTCGGTCAGCAGTCCGGAGTCGGCCGATCCAAGCACGACTCGGTCGATCGTGGTTGCGATGATGACTGGCGGCACCAAGCGGGCGAACCGTGTCAGCATTGCCGCGAGGACGCCGAGCGTGATCCGCGGCCAGTACGGTCGAGCAGAGTCAAGTAATCGGCGCATCGGGTGGCCGTCGACGGAGTCGCGGATGTCCGTGAACCCGCCGTCGGCGTCGCTCACCGGGCCACCACCCGGATGCAGGCAGATCCGTCTTCACGCAGTCTGAGTCCGGCAGTCATAGTACACGTAGACGGAAGTACGCGCCCGACGAACCCAAACCTGTTGTTTCGTTCGTGTCGGGGAAGCGGTCGATCACCGGCGGCTGGGAGTGATGTGTGTAGCCCGGGGAGTAATACGGAGTCTATGGAAGTTCGGACTGTCGTGTTCGCTTGCCAACCTTACGAAGACACCACCCTTTGACACCGTTGTAGCGGCCCCTGGCGGAGCCTCCGAGTGCCGTTGCTGGTCTCACGCGAGGATCCCCTGGACCGGTCCCCCTCCAGCACTGGCAACCCCCGCCCGCTGCGAACCGGCCCACAAACCCACTCACAGGTGGAAGTCAGCGTTCGATGGCGATTAACGGCGCAGAACCGATCGATTTAGACGGATCGCGTTCCCACTTATCGATATCGAAATGTCCGAGAGCGTTCGCGGCGAAGTGCTCCACGTCGTGTCTCCGACTGAGGCCGGCGATCACGAACTCGAACCGGCACTCGAGGAGTTGGCGGCCTCGCGGTCTATCCTCGTCTGTCGTCGCGGTGGTGCCCCGTCGCTTCTGGAACTCCTGTGGGCGCTCCTCCGCCGTGACCCTATCGAGCCAATGACGATCGTCGCCGATCTGGGAGGCGAAACAGTCGCAGAAGGCGACGAGATCACCGCGCAGGTCGCGGATACGGAGCTCACCGGCGTTTACACCGCGGTAGGTCCGGTGACCGTCGAGTCGCTGTGACTCTGGCTATGGTCGATTAGGGAGACTCCCGCCGCCGATACCATCGAAATCCAAACAAAACTGACGCTTGACGAGGGCCGCACAGTCCTCAAACCGGCGGACACGTCGCTGTCGGACGTGGTCAAGATCCGGATATGCCTCCGGACACCGACGATATGCTCACGCCGGACGCCGCTAACGCCGGTTCGCCGACGGCATCCCGCCCCTGAACTGCACGGAGCCAGCAGTGGAACCTGCTCCACTGCCGTGTCAGGCGGTTGCAGTCGTCTCGTTCGTCGTGGTTTCGTTTGTCGCGGTCTCGTTCGTCGCAGTCCCGTTGGTGACTGTCACGCGATCGTCGTCAGGGGGCACAATCGAAGTGTCCTGCCCGGATCTGACCGGGATCCGCTCGGTCACCTCACCATTCTCGTCGGTGATGACGATGTAGTAGATGACCTCGCCGTCGGAGTCCCTGCCGTCGTCCGGTGCGTTCTGGCTCCCGTCGGTCGTCGAGTCGTCGACTTCGCCACGGATGAACGCCCGGGTTTCGTTGTCGGTCTGGACTGCGATTGCCGTCCCGGAGTCGGCGTTCACGAACACGTTCCGGGTCACGTCGGTGAAGTCGGTGGGCGAGACCTTGATGTGCCACCAGAGATCCTCGTCGACGATCACCGGCACAGGCTCGGTGACAACGAAGTTCTGCCCCCAGTTGGTCTGTGAGTCCTCGGAACGGGCGATTCCCATCGCGCGTTCGGGCCCAGTGAGCGTCTCGCGGTCGGTGCCGAAGAATGTGTACTCACCAGTCTCGGCGTTGGCGAACCACACTTCGTCGAGCCCTCGGCTGTCTTGGCCGTACGGCTCCATCGCCGTCACGTACGACAGCTGCTCGCCGGCCAGATCGATGATGAACGGCTGTCTGTTGTCGGCACCGGGCGGGAGGTCTGCGATCTCGATTTCACCCTTGTGAGCGCCAACTGCAGGCAGTTGGTTCACGATCCCGTTGCGATAGCTCAGCGACCCCATTTCGGCTCGCGTGAGCGAGACGGGGTAGAGCCGCTGGCCGTCGACAATCTCGCTTTGCTGCGCTTCCTCGGGCGTCAGGTGCTGGATCTCCCCGTCGGGGAACACCAGAGCGCCGCCGTCCCACACCGGGACCGTATGCGGGAACGGGGTCAGCCGCCACTCGTGGCCGGTCTTCGGGTAGTACATATACGGCGTGCCGTTGTACGTGAACTCCACGGCGTCGTCGGTGTACCGCGAGAGGTAATCGGTCTTCTTGAGTTGCCAGTCCGCCGACCGGTGGAGGAACATCCCCTCGCCGTAGGTGAACTGCGTGTCGTCGAACGTCTCGGTCCGGCGATCGTCGATCCGGGTCATATCCGAGAGCAACACCCCCCGCTGGTTCAACAGAAGCGTATTTCGGAACCCGTCGGGTTCAATCGGATAGGACCACGCCAGTGACCCGTCTTCGCGTCTGGCGATGTCGCTCGTCCCCAGTCGGTGTTGTCGGTAGGAAACCTCCCCGCGGGTGGTGATCTCGGAGACGCGCCGGGGGACGACCCGCGGGTTCTCCGGATTGGCCTTGGGGAAGTTCTGGACCTCGGTGGCGTCGGCCATCGTCTCTTGGGCTAGACTGCGCTGTTCGAGCGTCCCGCTGACTCCGCCAACGAGGAACGAGACCGCGATCAGGATCCCAACGATCACGGCCAGCAGTTGGATTTTCGCCCCCGCAGCGCCGTCGCTCGACCCCGACAACTCTTCGAACGGGTCGAAGTCGTCGGAGATCACGGTGGGGTCGTTGGAGCCGTTAGACCGGGAATCCTCCGAGCTGAGCCGATCAGGCGGCAGATACCAGAGGACGATCGCAGCGAGGCTTCCGCCGCCGACCACGAGGAGGCCGGTCGGCGAGTACATCGCCGAGTAGACGAGCCCGTGCCAAATAGGCCGCGTGAGGTACCCAACAGCGAGCACCGCGAGCAGAAGTAGCGTTCGGAACCCAAAGTACAGGAGTGTGTCCCGATCCGGACCGGGGCCATCGGTCGGTGGGACCTGTTCGGAACCGCCGTCAGACTTCGGCTGTTTTCCCATCTCTGCCGCCGATAAGGGCCCAGTACGTATACGATGCCGGGTCTGAGAGAAAGCCGTCGTTCGGGGCCTGCAAGGGTTTACTTACAATTATTCGCCGTAATTGTGCTTTCGGGCTGGGAACTGATCGCCACTATCGAAGGTGTCACCGCAGAACTCGCAGACCGCCTGCACGTCGTCGTTCTCTACCATTGGCGATGACTTCACGCACCTACTCGATGAGGACTCACAGTGACGAAGGCGCTGGAACAGAGCAGCGACTACGCGGTTCGGTTGTAGTATAAGAGAGTGGGTTGGGGCGAATTTGAATCGCCGGCCTCCTCCATGTCAAGGAGGTGTCATAACCTGACTAGACCACCAACCCGCCTGTGGCATCCGTCACACTCGTTCGTGTGTACTCATTGATTTCTGGGGGGTACAATTGAAGCTTTCGTTTCGTGGATCGGACGCCGTCTGCCGGTTTTCTCGTTTGCGAATGTGTTACACATCCACCTCTCGCTGCAGTGAACTGGAAAGATACGGTCACCGAGCGTCGAGGGGGCGTATGCACGTACCGAGGCAGTGTGCCGGTCACTCACAACGATTCCGGTTCCGCACTCCGATAACCTTATACAGATGAACGGATTTGTTCACTACAACACGAAGACGTACATCGGTGACCACGATGACACTCCAAGACTACATCGAACGCGCGACGGACGGCGGGGATCTGACGCAGGACGAGGCTCGAGAGGCGGCCAGCGCGGTCTTCGAGGACGCGACCGAGGCCCAGATCGGCGCGCTCCTCGCCGCGCTCAGGGCCAAGGGCGAGACCGAGACCGAGATCGCGGGCTTCGCGCAGGGGATGCGCGACGCCGCGCGCACGATCGATCCCGACCGCGACCCGCTGGTCGACACCTGCGGGACCGGCGGCGACGACTACGACACGATCAACGTCTC
>NZ_JBDGQZ010000044.1:0-42352 GCF_042218505.1 Halobellus sp. | reverse complement strand
GCGGCACGACGCGCTGACGCCTCGGGACCGATCGTGACCAACGGCGCGCTCGCCGCGCTCCGGACGGGGATCGACGACAGCGGCTCGTCCGTCCGATGAGTCGCTCTGAGCACGTCGCTCTTCGTGACGATCGCTCCGGGCGCGCCGTCGTTGGTGACGACCGCACTCCCGACGTCGGCGTCGAGCATCCGCTCTACGGCGACCGCGAGGGTGGCGTCGACGTCGACGGTGACAACGTTCCGGGAGCAGACGTCGCTGACGCGCATTGCCTCCTGGCCGTGATACGCGAACTTACGCCTTCCGACGAAACGCGATCTCGGTTCGGACACACTGAGCTAGTGGGTTATAGTGGGCAACAAGTAAGTAGCAGCACAGACTACGGACGGTATGGAGGTAGACGCCGACGACGTTCGGACGAAAGAGACCGACGACCGGGGACGGATCTATCTCGGAACCGAGTACGCGAACAAGCGCGTCACCGTCGCCGTCGTGGAGGTGTCTACTGATGGTCCCGACGAGGACGAACTTGCCGACGCGTATCGAGATGCGTCACAGAGTGCCGCGTCACTGGCCGATGCGTGGGACGAGACGTCCGACGAAGCGTGGGAAGAGTCCCTCGAATGAGCGAGGCACCGGAGATTCGACGCGGAGACGTCGTCATCGTCCGCCTCGATCCCGCCGAAGGGCACGAGTTAGAGAAGACGCGTCCGGCGGTCGTCGTACAGAACGACGTCGGTAACGCGAATTCGAGTACGACCATCGTCGCTCCGGCGACCGGGACGCATCGAGGGTATCCGTTCGAAGTTCTCGTCGAGAGCGAGGATTCGCCGTTCGAGAAGGACTCTTCCGTGCGACTCGATCAGATCCGTGTCGTCTCGATCGCGAAACGGATTCACTCGGTCGCGGGGAGTCTCGACGCAGCAACGATGCGAGAAATCGACGACGCGCTCGAACTGAGTCTCGGACTCGACTGACAATAGTCGGCATGAGAGTCCGAGCGCCCGATCGCCCTACAGGAAGTCCTCGATGTAGTCCGCCACTTCGTTCGGCGTGTCACCGACGGGGACCCCCGCGTCGTTGAGCGCGCTGATCTTCGAGTCCGCCGTTCCGGTCCCGGACCCCGAAACGATCGCGCCGGCGTGACCCATCCGCTTGCCTGGCGGCGCGGTGCGCCCGGCGATGAAGCCAGCGACGGGGGTGTCTATATACTCTGCGATGAACTTCGCGGCCTGTTCTTCGTCCTCACCGCCGATCTCGCCGCACATCACGACCGCCTTCGTGTCTCTGTCGGCCTCGAAGGCTTCCAGCGCGTCGACGAACGACGTCCCGATGATCGGGTCGCCGCCGATGCCGATCGCGGTCGTCTGACCGATCCCTCTCTCAGTTAGATTCGAGACGACCTGATACGTGAGCGTCCCCGACCGGGAGACGAGACCGACGTCGCCGGACTCGAAGATGTTGCCGGGGAGGATGCCCAGTTTGGCCTCACCGGGGGTGATGATGCCCGGACAGTTCGGGCCGATGAGGCGCGTGTCCGTCTCGGAGAGCCGCTTGTTGACCTTCGCCATATCCTGAGTCGGGATGCCCTCCGTGATCGCGACCACGAGGTCGAGGTCGGTGTCGAGCGCCTCGAAGACGGCGTCGCCGGCGAACGCCGGCGGGACGAAGATCACCGACGCATCGGCGTCCTCGGCCTCGACGGCCCCGTCGACCGTGTCGTAGACGGGGACGCCGGCGACCTCCTGGCCGCCCTTCCCGGGAACCGCGCCCGCGACGACGTTCGTGCCGTATTCGATCATCTGCTCGGTGTGGAACTTCCCCTCTCCACCGGTGATGCCCTGTACCACGACGCGCGTGTCGTCGTCGACGAAGATGCTCATTGGGATGCCTCCTGTGCGTTCTCGACTGCCTGCTGCACCGCGTCTTCGAGTGTCGCTTCGACTTCGACCAGATCGGTGTTGAGGATCTCCATTCCCTCCTCGGCGTTGGTGCCAGCCAAGCGGACAACGACTCGCTTGGGGATCTCGTCGAACTGCTCCAGCGCCTCGTTGATTCCCTTGGCGACCTCGTCGCCGCGGGTGATGCCGCCGAAGATATTGAAGACGACGGCGTCGACGTTCTCGTCGGCGAAGACCATATCTAGGGCGTTCGCGACGCGTTCGGCCTTCGCACCGCCGCCGATGTCGAGGAAGTTCGCCGGCCGGCCGCCGAAGTGATCCACGAGGTCGAGCGTCGTCATCACGAGTCCCGCGCCGTTGCCGATGATGCCGACGTTGCCCGACAGGCGGACGTAGTCGAAGCCGTACTCGTTGGCCCTGGCCTCGAGGTCGTCCGCGGCCGCTCCGTCTTCCATCTCCGCGAGGTCCGGGTGTCGAAAGAGTGCGTCCTCGTCGATGTTCATCACGGCGTCCGCGGCGATGACTTCCCTGTCTGACGTGATCATCACGGGGTTGATCTCGATCTCGGTGGCGTCTCTCGACTCATAGAGGTCATAGAGCGTCGAGAGGATGGACGCGACGTCGCTGGCGATGTCGGCCGAGATCCCGGCGTCGTAGACGACCTTGCGGGCTTGATACGGGTGGAGGCCGAACGCGGGATCGATGTGTTCGCGCGCAATCGCCTCGGGGGTCTCCTCGGCGACGGACTCGATGTCGACGCCGCCTTCGGTCGAGACCATCGCGACGGGCTCGCCCTCGCCGCGGTCCATCGTGATACCCACGTAGAGTTCGTTCTCGAAGTCGACGCCGGACTCGACGAGGACCTTCTCGACGGTGTATCCCTTCAGGTCCATTCCGAGGATCTCGTCGGCGTACCGCCGCGCTTCGTCCTCGTCGGTCGCGATCTCGATGCCGCCGGCCTTCCCCCGTCCGCCGACGTGTACCTGTGCTTTGATCGCCGCCGGGAACCCGATGTCTGCGACAGCCTCGACGACCGCCTCGACGGTCGTCGCCAAGCGCGATTTCGGCACCGGAACCCCGGCGTCGGCGAAGACCTCCTTCGCCTGATATTCGTGTAAGCGCATCGTCCGAGAGACTGACACGCGCCCGCATAAATCCCGCCGATATCCGTTTTCTTTACGCTGCTCGCTCTAACGATCAGATCTGCCGGAGTCACCCACTTTGGGTGTCGGATCTGATCATCTCGACGGCCGCCGCAGGCGCGTCCAGCGTCCGGGTGAGTTGCGTCCGAAATTCGGCCTCGACTCGGTCGAACCGACACTCGCCCCCGGCGTCTGCGACCGTCCCGACGCTCGTCGGATCGAAGTCGTAGCCGAGTTCCGCGTACACGTCCGCGAGCACGTCCGCCAGTTCGTCCCGGTCCTCGACGTACAGCATCCCGGAGACGAGTGCTCCCGAGGTGGTCACCCGCTGTGCGAGGCCGACGAGTTTGCCGTCGCACTGGAGACTGTGGTCGCCTGGGCAGTACGTCTCCGGCGGTTCGCCCCGCGTGGCAGCCACCCCGAGGTTCCGGAGCGCTTGTCGCACCGAGGACACCGCGGTGTCGTACCGCTCGCCGATCCCCGTCCGGACGTCGGCCGCATCGCCCGGTTCGGCGACAGCAAAGAGCACCGTCGTTGCGGTCGTGGCGACCGCGCGACCCCCGACGCGTCGCTCGACTGGCTCGAACCCCGCTTCACGGGCTCGCGTCTTCGCCGCCTCATAGCCCGACTGCCGGGTGTCCCGATAGCCGAACCGCAGGTACCGCCCCGGTCGCCAGACGGCCACCGCGGGCACCCCCGCTGACGCGCGGTCGAGCAGTCGTTCGTGCACGCCTTTCTCGGCCGTATCGCTCATTCGACGTACTGCTCCGCGTCGCCGAGGTGCTTCGCGAGCGTCCCTAGGAACCGGGCCGCGTCGGCGCCGTCGACGACGCGGTGATCGAAGCTCAGGTCGAGCGTGAGGCGCTTTTCCGTCCCGACGCTGTGCTCGCTGTTCTCGTCGGGGACGACCGCCTCACGGATCCGGTTCACGCCCAGAATCGCCACCTCTGGTGGGTTGATCACGGGCGTGAACGAGTCGACGCCGAGCGGGCCGAGGTTCGAGACGGTGAACGTCCCGCCCTGGAAGGTGCTCATCGAGTACTGGCCCGTCTGTACGCGCTCTGTCAACCGGCGGCGCTCGGCGGTGATCGTCGCGAGCGACTTCGACCCCACGTCCTCGAGCACGGGTGTGACGAGTCCGTCGTCGATGTCGACTGCGACGCCGAGGTTGTGCTCCTCGTAGACGCGGTGGGTTCCGTCCTCGAAGGTCGCGTTGAACGCGGGGTGCTCGGCCAGCGTCTCCGAGAGCGCGCAGACGAGCACGTCGACGACGGAGGGTTCGACGGGCTCGCCGTCTCCGCCGAGTTCGGTATCCGCCGCCGCAAGCATCGACTCGGCCGACACCGCCCGGCTCACGGTGACGTGAACGGCCTCCTGGTAACTCTCCTGCAGCCTGGACGCGATCGTCCGCCGCATCGGGCTCAGCGAGCGCTCGTCCGCGACCGTCCGCTCTGCGGGTTCGTCACTCGTCATCCGAGACCATCCACGCGAGGGTGTCTCCGCGCGCGAACTCGCCGTCCTCGTCGACGACGACCTCCTCGAGCGTTCCTGCGACGGGCGCGAGCACGTCGACGCTGACCTTCTCCACCTGAACCTCACAGAGACTGGTCTCGGCGTCGACCGCGGCGCCTTCGCGGGCGAACCAGTTTACGACGACGCCCTCGTCGCTGTCGGCGTCGTCGGGCCACTCCGCGAGCGTCACCGCAACGCGGTCCGTCTCTCCGGACATACTATTGCGTCCGTCGCACGGCCGCCGCGATGTCGCCGGCGTCGGCGACGACCTCGTTCTCCAGTGGGCGCGCGTACGGGATCGGAACGTCCGGGAGCGCGACCCGTTCGACGGCCTCGAGCGCGCCGATCGCCTCGTCGGCGACGCTCGCGACGATCTCGCCGGTCACGCCGTACGAGCGGTAGTCCTCGTCGACGACGACGAGATTGCCGGTCTTCTCGACCGACTCGACGATCGTATCGGTGTCGAGTGGGACGAGCGAGCGGAGGTCGATCACCTCTGCGCTGATCCCGTCCGCGGCGAGGGATTCGGCGGCGTCCAGCGCTCGGTGAACGTGCAGACCGAGGGTGACGATGGTCACGTCGTCGCCCGCCTGCTTGACGTCGGCGCTTCCGAAGGGGACCGTGTAGTCCGTCTCCGGGACGGGCGTCTTCGGCCCGTCAGGCGCGGGGAGCCAGCCGATCCCCATCAGGCGCTTGTGGAACAGATAGACGACGGGGTCGTCGTCGCGGATCGCGTTGTGCATCAGGCCCTTGGCCTCGTAGGCGGTCGATGGCACGACGACCTTCATCCCCGGCATATGAGCGAACGTCCCGTAGAGAGTTTGGGAGTGCTGGGCGGCGTCGTTGTACGTGCCCCCAACGCCGGCGGTGAGAACCATCGGCACGGAGACGTTCCCGCCGCTCATATACGTATTCTTGGCCATCTGGTTGTAGATCTGGTCCATCGCCACGCCGAAGAAGTCGACGAACATCAACTCGGCGATGGGGCGCATCCCCTCCTGGGCGGCCCCGACGGCCGCGCCGAGATAGGCCGTCTCGCTGATCGGCACGTCCATCACGCGGTCGTAGCCGAACTCCTCGCGGAGGCCCTCCGTGGAGTCGAAGATGCCGCCGTAGTCGGCGACGTCCTCGCCCATATAGAACACCTCGTCGTCCTCGCGCATCTCGGCGGCGATGGCCTCGACCATCGCTCGACTCATCGTCAGTTCGCGGCTGATCTCTTGGGACATCAGTCGTCACCCCCTGCGAGGTCGAACTCGGGCTCGCTGTCGGTCACGCCGCTCCCCGGATTGACCCACATATCCTCGTAGGCGGCCGACGGATCGGGCTTCGGTTGCTCTCTGGCCCACTCGATTGCCTCCTCGACGCGGGCTTTGGCCCCCTTGCGAAGGTCTTCGAGCTCTGCGTCGCCGACGCCGGCGGCATCGAGGTCCTCTTCGAGTCGCTCGATCGAGTCGCGCTGGGCCGCCGCCGCCTGGTCCTCGTCCGGGCGGTAACTCTCCGGGTCGCCCATAAAGTGACCCATCCGGCGGTGGACCTGCACTTCGAGGACTGTCGGACCGTTCTGGTCGCGGGCGCGGCCGACGGCCTCCCGGGCGGCATCGTAGATCGCAACGGCGTCGTCGACGTCGACTCGGTGCCCGGGCATATCGAACCCGTCGGCCCGCTTCGAGCCGTCTTCGAGATCTGTCACCCGCTCTTTGGGCATACTGATCGCCCAGTCGTTGTCCTCGATCACGAACACGACCGGGAGGTCGTGGACGGCGGCGAAATTGAGCGATTCGAGGAACGCGCCCTGGTCGATTGCCCCCTCGCCGAGATACGCCACGGCGACGCTGTCGCTGTTTCGCTTCTGTGCGGCGAGTCCCGCGCCGGCGGCCGGCGGGCACCCCTCGGCGATGATGCCGCTGCACGCGAAGTTGACCTCCGGATCGAAGAGGTGCATATGTCCGCCTTTCCCCTTTCCGAGTCCGGTCTCCCTGCCGAAGATCTCGGCAGTCATTCGCTTCAAGTCCACGCCTTTTGCGATGGCGACGTGGTGTGGGCGATGCGGTGCGGTGACCGTGTCGTCGTCACGGAGGTGCTGACACACGCCGGCACCCGCGGCTTCGTGTCCAGCCGCGAGGTGAAGCTCTCCGGGAATCGGGCCCGCGGAGATGTCGAAAGCCGGCTGTTTCCCCTCCAAGTACTCCTCCTGGAGGCGTTCCTCGTAGTGACGCGCAGTCACCATATCGACGTACATCTCTTTAAGTTCGGTAGGAGATACCATAGGCCTCATACTACAGTTGCGAACCTTTGTATTTAATAGTGAGTATTGGCTCGATGGTCCAAGAGTACGCAGAGAACCGTCGCTGCCGGCTGGGTCGAAGCGCCGTCTCGTACCGCGTTCGCCGTCATTTATGACGCTTCGTATCGTAGAGCCGGCCGATGCGCGCAGTCAGATTCCACGAACACGGCGGTCCCGACGTACTGACGGTCGACGAAGTCGACGATCCGGAGCCCGACTACGGCCAGGTCCTCGTCGACATCGAAGCCGCTGGCGTCAATCCGGTCGATACCTACTTCCGCGAGGGCGCGTATCCCGTGCCGCACCTGCCGTTCATCGGCGGCGGGGACGTTGCGGGCACCGTCGCGGCGGTTGGTGCGGGCGTCGAGCGCTTCGCCGCCGGCGACCGCGTCTTCGGGACAGGGCTCGGAAACGGGATGCCCGGTTCGTACGCCGAACGGGCGGCCGCACCGGTGGACTACATCGCGCACCTTCCGGACGACGTCTCGTTCGTCGACGGGGCGGCTCTCGGGACTGTGGGGGCGACCGCGTGGCAGGGACTCGTCCACCACGCAGAGACGAAGCCGACCGAGACCGTCCTGGTTCACGGGGGCAGCGGCGGCGTCGGCCACGTCGCGATCCAACTCGCCGAGACGATGGGCGCTCAGGTCCACGCCACCGCGTCGCCCGAGTACGAGGGGACGCTGCTCGACCTCGGCGCGGACCAAGTCTTCGACTACCAGAACCCCGACCTGGAAGCCGCCGTCGTCGACGCTGGCGGCGCGGACGTCGTCATCGACCTCCATATGGACCAGTACCTGCAGTTCAACGCGGACGTCGTGAACACCGGTGCGCGAGTCATCGGCATCGGCAACGACACCGCCGACGGCGGTTTCGACGACATCGGCGTCACGAAGGGCAAGGAGGTCCAGTACCAGTTTATGTCGATGTTCAACGCCGACGACCTCAGCGCGGTCCTCGGCCGGGTGGCCGACCTCGCCGCGAACGGCGAGATGCTGCCGGTCGTACACGAGACGTACGACCTTGCGGAAGCAGGCGACGCACAGCGCGTCGTCCTCGAAGACAGTTTCGTCGGGAAGCTAGTCCTGGTGCCGTAGCGGCGGCGGACGAATTCACACCCGCGAGAAGGCCGCCCAGACCAGCACCCCCACCGGCAACAGGAGAAACGGCGAGAGCACCAGTGAGACACCCCAGGCCAGTCCGTCGCTCACCTCCGGCGAGAGAAACAGTCCGGCCGGCACGACCAGAAAACTGAGCGCCAGGACGCCAGCGGCGGCGATGACGGCCGGATCCCGGTCCGGTCGGTCGGTCTCTCGGACCGGCAGATCCAGTCGCTCGACGGCGCGGTCGATGTCGCGGACGGGTCCGAGCCGCACGTCGCGGTCGACCGAATCGACGTCCGAGATGGTGAGCGTGCCCGTCCCGAGCAACCGGTCGGCGATCGCGTTCCGGACCGAGAACTCCGTTCTCGCGTCGATCGATGCGATCCACTGCGGTGCCTCCAGGGTGGTGTCGTAGGCGACGAGTTCGTCGCCGCGGCGCTGGTATTCGACGGTCCCGTAACGGAGGTAGTAACTGAGGACGCGCGCGGCCACGACGGCGAGAACCGCCAGTAGCGCGACCACGATCCACACCAGTTCGCCGACGAGGACGGCGAAGGCGAGAGACAGCAGCGTGAGAAGGCCGGCGCGGTTCACGAACCCCAGGCCAATAGCTCCGGTGCTCCCGAGCAACACCGAGATGGCATCGACTGTGACCCGCGCGTTCACGTCCGCGTCCGGAAGGTCGAGTTCCGGCGGCGGTTCGCTGTCCTGCCTGTCTGCGAACACCCGCTCGCCCAGTCCGAGCACCGGTGCGCCGACGTGCTCGACGTAGTACCGGTACGTCGAGACGAGCGTCTTCCCGAGGATGACGACCGTGAGGACCGCCAGCCCACCCGCGTGCGTCTCGGCGCTCGCGAGGAGACCAACAACGATGACGACGAGCGACAACTGTGCCGGCGTTCGGACGATTTCCTGTGCGGACACGTCGGCGTACTCCGCTTCGCCGATGTACTCGAAGACGAAATCAGACGCCTGTGCGACCACCAGCGCGCCGATGCTGAACGCGAGAGAGAGCGAGAACGTGAGCCCGAGATCCGCAGAGAGCCAGTAAAGGACGCTGAGCGGCGCGACCGGAAGGAGCCAGAAGCCCAGAATCGAGAGGGCAAAGGGAACGTTCCGGGGGTAGATCGGCGGCCAATCGGCTCGGCACTCCCAGCCACCGCGCTTTTCCCGGAGTTCGTGGAGCGGTTCGATCCCGCCGGGGATACCCGGTGACCCGCGCTCGGCAAACAGGGCTTTCGCCGCGGCGAGGAGGACCGTACTGCACGCTTCTGCCCAGTAGGCGACGAGCAGCGTGGACAGGTCCCACCCCCAGGCGACCACGCCGACGAGGGGGAGGAGGTTCGCGCCGACGACGGCGACGGCACCAGCGAGGAGGGCCGGAGTCGAGTCGAGACGACTGCGGGGAGGGCGCATTCTCGTTCAGGTGTACGGAACACGTCGGGATTTATACACCGGTTCCGATGCTCACAGTGTCTCGGGGCCTCGAAACCGGACCGTCCGGGGTGCCGATCGATCCTGTCCGAATATCGACGAAACTGGCCGTTTCGGGACTCTCGTGTACACTTCTCACGGATCGAGCGGATCCGTATCGCGTGTCTTATCAACCGGCTACCGAGTAGCGAGATTCGACTATGAGCCAACGGGAGACGTGGGCGACGCGCGCGGGATTCATCCTCGCCGCAGTCGGTTCGGCGGTCGGACTCGGCAACATCTGGCAGTTTCCGTTCAAGACCTCGGCGTACGGCGGGGCGACCTTTCTCGTCGTCTACCTCGCTGCCGCGCTGGGCATCGGCCTGCCGGCGATGCTGGCGGAGTTCGTCATCGGGCGGCAGAGCAACCTGAACGCAATCGGCGCCTTCGAGCGACTCGGGCACCGGAACTGGAAGTGGGTCGGCGTCCTCGGCGTCGGCACCGGCTTCTGGATCCTCTCGTACTACAGCGTCGTCGGTGGCTGGGTGCTCCGGTACATCGGCGGGAGCCTCACCGGCGCGTACTTCGCCGGTCCGGCGAGCTACTTCGGGTCGGTCTCCGCCGGCCTCGACGCGCTGGTCCTGCACGCGGTGTTTATGCTCCTCGTCGTCGCCATCGTCGCGGGCGGCGTCGAAGACGGCATCGAGCGCGCGACGAAACTGATGGTCCCGAGCATCGTCGTCATCCTCGGCGCGCTCGCGGTGTGGGTGTTCACGCTTTCCGGTGCCAGTCCGGGCTATGTGTACTTCCTCTCGCCGGACCTCTCACAACTCAGCCTCTCGGTCTCCTTCGACCCGTTCCCCTCCTTCAGCGGCCCGCTCACGAACGTCATCCCCTTCGCGGTCAGCCAGGCGTTCTTCTCGCTGTCGCTCGGGATGGGGGCGATGATCACCTACGCCTCCTACGTCGGTGAGGACCAGAGCCTCTTCGGCGACAGCATCACCGTCGTCGTGCTCAACAGCGCGGTCGGCGTCCTCGCCGGATTAGTCGTCATCCCGCTGCTGTTCGTGCAGGGCGTCGAACCCGGGAGCGGCGGTGCAGGAGCGCTGTTCATCAGCCTCGCGACGGCGTTCGCAGAACTGCCCGCCGGGCGTCTCGTCGGGGCCGTCTTCTTCGCTGTCGTCCTCATCGCCGCGCTGTCGTCGGCGATCAGCCTGCTGGAAGTTGTCACCTCCTACGTCGTCGACACCTACGGGGCGCGGCGGCCGCGGGTCGCGGCCGTGCTCGGGGGACTGATCTTCCTGCTCGGGACCCCCTCCGCGTGGGACACCGCGTGGCTCACGTGGTTCGACACGCTGGCGTATCAGCTGCTCCTCCCGCTGTCGGTTCTCGGCGTGTTGCTCTTTGTGGGTTGGGTCTACGGTCGCCCCGCGGTGGAGGAACTCCTTTCTGGATCCTCCCTCGGGCAGGGTGTCGGCGCGACCTGGCTCTGGCTCGCGCGGACGGTCGTAATCCTCGCCGTCCTGCTCACGCTGTGGCTCGGCGTCCAGACGCTGTTTCTCGACGGCGCTGTCGTCCCGCCAGTGTAGGCCCGATACCGGCCCTGTTGTATTCGCGACGAGCCCGTCGTCTCCATCGGTCGCGACCGTGGGCACGGTTTCGCTTCCGACCAGCCTCAGGTCGCGCTCCGACTCGCCGCTCAGAGTATCATAGCGCAGACGATAATGAGGGAACCGCCCAGCACGATGCCGATCCACATCCAGAGGAGTATAAACTGCAACGGCGACACCAGTAGCATCCTCAATCGCTCCTCGTGCGCCGCAGGACGTCCTGGCGGGTGTCCGCGGTGGCGACCGGCCGGGCGGACTCGAAGCGCTGGACGGACGCTCGCCCGGCGGTGCGACTCCCAGGCGCGTCGATCAGGTGCGCTCGTTCAGGCGTCCAGCGCGCTGTGGTTCGATCAGAAGTCACGTGCTCGTCCTGTAATGGCGAGATCGGTCTTCGAGAAACTGACCACTCGATTGAGCCGGCTTCGATTACGAGACTGGCCTCGGGGATGGACCTGCGGTATTAGCGTTCGATGAGTATCCGGACGGTCAGCCCGTACAGGACTGTCACTTGACAACTCTGGAACGGGAACTGTATGAGCGGAAGCGAGTCCGTCGTATCGAGCGATTTCGTCTTGATCAGCCCCTCGAGGCGTTCGGCGTCGACGAACTCTTCCAGTGGAGGTGTCGCCGACAACTCCGACCACTCCTGTGTCGCTTCCGTGACCGTCGAGACAAGCGCCTGTTCGATACCGACCGGCCGGTCGAACTCTCTGATGAACTTCTCATCGGTGGACCATCCGCGTGCCTGACCCGGGTCCGTATCCTGCGTTTGTCCCATACTATGATATCTGACAGGAGCCTATAGGACATTCTTCCTATATTGATCGATCTCCCATTCGTACTACCAATACATATCGGGATTGTCGGTGGACGCGCCTGCAGGTGGCCTCGCTCAACGCGAGACGTGGTTGTGTACGGTATCTCCGGCGAAGAGTTCTTCCAGCAGTTTCAATTCACTGGCGCGGAGGTGCTGGCTGAACGTGGACTGTGCGATCCCGATCGCCTCGGCGACCGTCTCGGCGTTCACCTGGCGAGGCCAATCGAAGTACCCCGCGTGAAACGCCACCTGAAGCACTTCGCGTTGGCGATCAGTCAACCGCTCGCCGAGGCGTATCGTGCCGCGGAGCGAATCTCCGTCCCCGGAGTTCTCGCGCTTCGCAATCAGTTCGACGGGTTCGTCGATACCAGTGATCGTCTCCACATAGTCCCGGACGACGACGTCGTGTGGGAGCGACACCGAAACCGCTGTTTCCCCTGAATCGGGGAGCAGTTCGACGTCGGTCAGTGTCGCGCCGTGTTCGACCATCCGCGGAATCGGCGAATCGTGCGCCAACTCGACCTGGTAGACGCTCCCCTCACGGAGAATCGACGCGCTGCGCTCGGGCAGTGTCGCCTGACCGGCTCCCGCATCCTCGGCGTCCCCATCGTTCTCCGCGTACGCGAACACCGTACACACGCCATCGGAGCCGTACGAGACGTCCCTGATCCTGAGTTGACCCGAGACGCGATTGGCCAGTTGTGAAAGCGTCGGATCAGTTCTGATTCGGAACTCAAGCGTGACCGATCCGCCGGACAGCAGTGCGTTTCGCTGCCGGATCGCTCCGATGGCGTGACCGATCGTCACACCGAGTTCTTCGAGCGCTTCGACCTCCTCGGTGTGGAGTCCCTGTGGGCGATCGATGTGTACCTCCAGGGCACCCACCGAACTCGACCGATATCTGATGGGGACCGCAACGATCGTATGCACCCCTCGATTCAGTGCGCGAGCACGCCACCACGTGTCGACATCGACGTCGAGCAGATCCTCGACGAGAACCGAAGCGCCGCGCTCGTACGCCCGCCGCGCCGGTCCCCGATGCGTGTCGGGCTCTCCGTCGGCACCTTCCGTAGCGTCGTCTGTCAGACCCGAGAGATACTCGTCGAGTCGGCCCGCCCACGCCCGTGGAACCGTCCGGTCTGTGGAGACGTCCACTTCCGCGAACCACGCGCCGGCGACGCGGTCGAGTCGCGTCAGGCGCTGACACACGATTCGCTCG
This sequence comes from Halobellus sp., assembly GCF_042218505.1. Lineage (NCBI taxonomy): Archaea > Methanobacteriati > Methanobacteriota > Halobacteria > Halobacteriales > Haloferacaceae > Halobellus > Halobellus sp. Next base: position 29,351 of record NZ_JBDGQZ010000044.1, on the reverse strand, counting down.
ATCTCCTCGCGACTGTCAGCGCTCACGACGCTCGGACCGATCGACCGGATCAACTGATTGATCCGATCGAGTCTGGACAGTCGCTCGTTCTTCCGTTTCAGTTTCCGGTCCCGCCGCTTGAGGTCCCGGTTGCGCTGGAGGCGCGCCAGCGACTGACGCGTGTTCGCCGCCCAGATCTTCGCGAGATCGTAGTCTGCAGCAGCGAGGTCTTCTCCGGTCGTCGCCAGCACGAACACGCCCTGCTGCGCGAGCGAGCAGAGCAGCCAGTCGTCGAAGACCTCGTCAAGCCACGTCTCTCGGACGTGTGACGACCGATACGTCGTGCGATCGAGTACGTCGACCTGATCGGTGAAGACGGTCCAGACCGGATCGCTCCCACCGGAGATCGTCGGCGGGTCGATACTGCTGCCCTGATCGACCTGTCTGTCCGCCTGTGGGACGAGTTCGCCCGTGTCCTCGGCTCTGCGGAAGATGCCTGCGTACGAGAATCCGAGATCGCTCGTCGCCGTCGAGACCGCCTGTTCGACGACTGCATCCTCGCTCTCTGCGGCTATCATCTCCCGTGTCGCGCGGTGGAGGCTCCGGAGTTGCTGTTCGCGCGTGTACCGGTCGGTGATGTCGTGGAAGTGCTCGATCCATCCCCCCGCGTACAGTCCGGTTTCGATCGGTCCGCTCCAGTAATCGAGCCACCGCGCTCCCGCGTCGCTCGTTGCCGGTAACTGCACAATCGTGTCCAGTTCCTCGCTGTGACGGTCTACGTTAGCCTGGACGAGCGACGCGAGCGACTCCTCTCCTACCTGGATGTCCTGGTACTGCTCTGCGGCGACGGCGCTGTACTCACGTCCCCGCACGTCGTCCCGATTCATTCCGAGCAGCGTCTCCGTCGCTTCGTTCGCCCACACGATTGTGCCGTCGGCGTCGACGACGATTGTCGCTTCCCGCGAACTGTCGAGGACGTCGTCGGTGAGCGAGCGGTATCGCCGCTCGTCAACCCGCTCTGCGGCAGTCCGCTGCAACCGCTCGACGGCGACCCGAAAGTCGTCGTCCGGAAGATCCGTCAGGAGCGATTCGACGTCGGTCTGCGCGCCTTCGAGTCGCTCTGTCAGTTCCCGGTACTCCTCGCTCCCTTCGAGCACCTCGGGATCTTTCACCGCTTCGAGGGTGTCCTGCCGCTCGATCAACGAGAAGAGTTCGCGGAGTTTCTCGTCGTACTCCGCCCGAGTCAGCATCCGCTCCACCATCTCTTCGAGCGTCGCGGCGTCGACCGGCTTCTCGAGGTACGCGTCGAACCCCATCGACACGATGTCGAGATCCGGGGTGACGGCCGAAACGACAACCACCCGCGGACTGGCGTCTGAGGCCCGAATCTCGGCCAGCACCTCGCCGCCGGTGAGCCCCGGCATCATACGATCGAGCAGGACGACGTCGACTGTCTCGTCGATCAGTTCGAGCGCCTCGGTTCCGCTGTAAGCCGTCTCAGTACGATACGTCTGTCCGAGCCACCTTGCGTACAGATCAGCCAGACTGCGGTCGTCCTCGACGATGAGCACACTGGGTCGGTCCGCGTCCGGCGTGCTCACGATTCTGCCCTCTCCATAGTTACGCTACCGCCCGCTGCGTAATAGGTACTCGGAGCGAGACGGCCGTCCCCTCGGACGTCACGTCGACCGACACCTCGCCGCCCGTCTGCTTGACGATCATCCGGACCATCCAGAGTCCGAGTCCCTGTCCGTGATTCAGCGGGGACTCTTCGCCCGTTTCGAGCACCTCGGCTTCCATTTCGGGGAGCCCCGGCCCGTCGTCACTGATCGTGAAGTCGACCCACTCGTCTGCAACCGCCGAGACCCGAACGTCGACTGCAGCGTCGACCGAAACCGCATTCTCGACCAACTCACGTACTGCTATGCGTAGCTTCTCCGGAACGGCGTGCACCTCATCGTCGGTGACGACCGTCTCGATTGTCGCCTCCGGAGCCTCCTCACGGACTGTCGAAGCGACATCCTCTACGAGCGATGCTGCATTCGTCGTCCCCAGTTGGTCGTTCCGTGACAGGACCTCTCGAATCTCTGCGATTTTCTCCGTCATCGCCCCCCATTTGTCGAGAATCTCCTCGATCGTCTCGAAGTGCTTCTCTCGGGATTCGTCCTCCGGTTCGTCACGGAGCACCTTCGTCCAGCCCCGCAGTTTGTTCAGGTCGTTTCGCATATTGTGACGCATCACGCGTTGGACCACTTCGAGGTGCTTCTGCTGCTGCCGGAACGCCGAGACGTCCCGCCCCTCGAAGACGAGCAGTGCCACCTCGCCCTGGTTGTTGGTTACCGGCTTCATCGAGAAGTCGACCGTCACAAGACCGTCGGCACCGCGCATTTCCGTCTCGTAGCGAACGAATTCCCCGCCTGCAGCTCTGTCTATCGCGTCACGAATCTGGTCGGTGACGGATTCGGAGTGGGTCCACCACGACAGTTCGCTGAACTGCGCTCCGACGACGTCCTCGTGGCCCCATCCGCCGAATTCGAGCGCGGCGTCGTTCGCTTCGAGGATCGTGCCGTCGGGCTCGAGCAGCCCCGTGAACTGGAACGTCTGGTTGAAGATGCCCTCGAACCGCCGAGCGCGCTCTCTGCTCTCGGTCACATCGCGGAGATACAGGAGCATCCCGCCGACGGCGTCGTCGTCCAGCATATTCCGACACCGTGATTCGACGTCGAGCCACTCGCCGTCGCCCGACTCGAAGCGACAATCAGCCTCTATGCTGGCGTCCGGATCGTCGGTTCCGGCGAAGAACTGCTTCATTATCTCGTCTCGCCGGTCCGGGTGAAGATGGTCGAAGAGGTTCGTGCCGACGAGCTCTTCGGGTTCATACCCGAGCACGCCCTCAGCCGACCCGCTCGCATAGCTGATCGTACCGTCCGTATCGACGATCGTCACCACGTCCTCGGACTCCGCGACGAACCGCTCGGTCCGTCGCCGTTGCTGTCGTCTGTCTGTCATATCGCGGACGATCATAGCGTATCCGCGGAACTCATCGCTGTCAGTTTCGAACGACGTGTACTGAACGTCGGCGTAGAACTCCGAGCCGTCGGCCCGTATGCGCCACCCCTCGTCGGCGCTGTCGCCAGCGATACGCGCCTGCTGTAGCAGCCGTTCGTGCCGTTTCGACTCGCGGTCCGATTCCGGATGGAGTTCGGCCACCGACATTCCGACAGCCGCCTCCGAGTCGTACCCGAAGAGGCTCTTTGCACCCGTATTCCACGTCTGGATCGCCCCGTCCTCGCCAACGACGATGAAAGCGTACTCGTTGACGTTCTCGGTCAACAGTCGGAACCGCTCGCGCTCTTCGAACAGTTCCTGTTCGCGTTGTGCCTCCTCGGTGACGTCCTGTGCCAGCAACTGGCCATACGCGCCAATCGATTCCTCGTCGCCGCGCTCGACTGGAACGATCTGGAGTCGGACGATTCGATCGTCGAGTTCGACCCGTTGGTTCGTTCGCTCGCCGTCCAGCGCCGCCCGGAACCGCGGAACGAGTTCGTCTCTCATCTCGGGAAACACCGACCCGACTTTCGTCCCGGCGACCTCTGACGGTTCGAGTTCGAACTCCGAGAGGAGTTCACCGGCAGCCAGTTCGTACTCGAGGTCGTCGTTGAACGTGATGACGGCACCGTTCGGGATGTTCTCTGCGAGGCTGCGATACTGCCGCTCGTTGCGTCTACGTTCGCGCTCTTGATTCTTCTGATCGGTCACGTCCGTCGCCACAGCGAGGATACGAGTTTGGTCGCTGTCTCGATTATTGACGACAGCCCGCGCTTCAATCCACACGGCGTTGCCCTCACGATCGAACATCCGGAACTCCTTCACCAACGGTCCACCATTTTCGAGAGTATCCGCCAGTCCCGCGCGAACGGCCCCGATGTCATCCGGGTGGACCGCCGCCTCGAACTGCTCGAACGTTTCGATGTCCCGGTCGAGAATGTCGATGAGCGTCTCGTTCCACGTGACTGCTCCTGTCTCTACCTCCCACTCGGCGATTCCCGTGCGCGTTCCTTCCAGCGTCAGCTCGAGACGCTCTCGCTGCTCACGGAGTTCTTCGTGGGTCGATCTGCGTTCGATCTCGTAGCTGACCCACCTGCTGATCAGATTGACGAGCGACATCTCGAACTCGTTGAACGTCTCGGCCCGTGGCTCGTCTGCGGCGAAGCACAGCGTCCAGGCCACATCGTCGATCGCTGTCAGATCACTGCCGATGTACGTGCCCAGACCGAAGGTTTCGTAGGCCGGATCCGTCTCCCAGCCCTCCTCGACTGCGTTCGTGACCACCAGCGGCCCCTCGCCGTTGATGGTTTTGCGACAGTACGTGTCCGACAGCGGGGCCGATTCCCCCGCCTGGAGTGACTCGTGGGACCCGACTGCCTCGACGATTGCCTGCGTCCCCGTCTCTCTATCCGCTCGCTCGATCCTCGTCAGGAATCCGTACGGCAGATCCAGGTGTTCTCTGCCGGCATCCAACAACCCGGAGATTTTCTCTTCGAACTCACTGTCCGAATCGGTCGTCACCTCATAGATCCGCTCTAACAGGTCTCCCCGCGCCTTTCGCTGTTCCTCGCGTTTCTTTCGCTCAGTAATGTCGACGAAGAGCGCGCTCGTCCCGTCGACCTCCTCCTGCTGGGGAACTGCGCGCAGCAGTGCACGGATCCGTTCGCCGTCTGCGCCCACGAGCGTCCGTTCGTCCATCCCGAACTCGCCCGAGAGCGCGTCCTCGTAGCCTCCCTCGCGGAGTTCAGTAACCGACTCCGCAGTGTACAGTGACGCGAGTGGTTCGCCTTCCACCTCCGCTCTGTCGTACCCGAGTCGGTCGAGAATGCGATCGTTGCACGTCTCGACGATTGCCTCGCCGTCGACCTGACGTGTCTCGACGAACATCAACGGCCCCTCGTTCAGGAAGCTGCTGAGCCACTGGCTCCGCTCTTTTCGGTCGGAAACGTCCTGCTGAATGCCGATGTAATTCGTCACTGTTCCGCTCTCGTCAGTGACCGGCGTGATCGAGATCCGTGCCCAGTAGGGTGTGCCGTTCTTGCGATAGTTCTGCAGTTCGACCGATACCGGTCTGTCAGCACTGATCGCTTCTCTGAGTCGTGCGACCTTCCTCGGGTCGGTGTTTTCTCCCTGCAGGAACCGTGGATTCCGGCCGAGTGCCTCGTCTTTAGTGTACCCCGTCATTCGCTCGAACGCATCGTTGACGTACACGAGCGGGTTGTCAGAGCGCGTCGCGTCGGTAATCTGGATGGAGACGTTGGCTTCGTCCATCGCCCGATTCTTCAGGGCGAGTTCGCGCTGCCGCCGTCGCTTCTCGGTCTCGTCGCGGACCGTGCAGACGAGCCGGCCGTCGTCGATGATCGTCAGAGAGATTTCGGCCGGGAACGTCGATCCGTCCGGGCGAGACCCCGTGACCTTCCCCCGCCAGTGACCGTCGGATTCGAGCGCCGGGAAGGCTTCGTTTTCCAAGCGAGCAATCTCCTCGTCGCTGTACAGTTCTCGCCAACTGCTGCCCAGGAGTTGGTCTTTGCTGTCGAAGCCGTACATCTCAACGTGGGTCCGGTCGATGTAGACGTACTCGTCGTCGTCGAGAATCGCCACGCCGTCGGCGGCTTCTTCCACAGCACGGTAGATCGATTCGAGCTCTCGTTCCCGCGCCTTCCGAGCGGTGATATCGCGAAGTATGCCGGCCGTGCCACGGAAGTCTTCGTCGCCAATCAGTGCGAGCCGATTCTCGACGACCCGCTGTTCACCGTCGGCCGTTTCGAGTTCGAACTCTGCCGTCTGCGAGCGTGCATCCGTAGCGAGCAGAGCCTCGATATGCTCGCGGACCCGCTCGATATCCTCTTCAGCCATCCCAGAGGAAACGTGCGTGCCGAGCATCTCATCGCCGTATCCGAACTCGCGCTTTGCGGCGTCGTTGACGAACGTGAACTGCCCCTTTCGATCGAGTGCGTACACCGGATCGTCGACGGCCTCGAGAATGGTTTCGTAGCGCTCTAACTCCTCGATCCGGTTGCGCTGCTCGAGTCCGTTCCCGAGCCACTGTGCGAGGAGTCTGATGAACCTGAGTTCGCCTGTGTCAAACGGTTCCTCGCGCGCTATCGGACTCGAGAAGTGTACCGTCCCACGAACGTCGCCATCGACGACGACCGGGGCTGCCAGATACGCGCCAGTCGAACCCGCGGCCGGATGGTCCCGGAATTCGGTGCCGTCGATGTCGGCGAACCCCAGCGTCCCCCTGAGGCCCCGACGCAGCAGTACGTCACACAGCATCTCGCTGCGGTCGACGACCGTGCCGCTCTCGTAGTTCCCGGTGGCGTCGACGACGTTCTCGAATTCGTAATCAGTGTCTTCGACAGCGGAGAGAACGCCGGTCTCGAGGCCGAGGTATTCACAACCGAGTGAGAGTACCCGGTCGACCGTCGTCCCGAAGTCGTCGTCGGAGACTGCCGACTCGTGCAGACGGGTGAGTGCGGCCGTGTCGGTCGGCTCAGCGTCCCTCGCCGTACCCAGTTCGACCTGCGGCACCTCCGTGAGACGACCACGTACGATCGTGTACACGCACGGCGAGCCGTCGACTTCGATTGGGTGGCTCGTGAGCTCGACTTCGGCGGCCGTTTCAGCATCCCACTGCAGCGTGGTGACGAGCGACTCCGAGGCACCGGCCCGAACGGTTTCGAGGTGGTCGCGGAGTTTCTCCCCGTCGTCAGGTGCCAACTCCGACAACGTCGTGAGGTCGTCTCCGTGCTCGATTTCGACGAGTTCGGTGGCAGCGCGGTTTAGATCGACGAGTGTTCCGTCGGCGTCGCTCACGAAGATGGCTCGCTGTGACGCGTCGAACACCGCTCCGCGGAGGTCGCTCGTTGGATCCGGTTCCTGTTGCCGGTCGATCCGATTGAGCGCCGCTTCCAGTGCCGCTGCAACCCGCTCGAGTTCGCTCCGGCTGCGCTCGTCGAAGACCCCCTCGTCTATCGCTCCGACAGTTAGCACCCGACGAGTGCCGACCGGGACGTGAATCGCGCTCTCGAATCCATCGTCCGGACTATCGATCGCTATCGAGTCGGCCGGTGCCCCCGATGTGGCTTCACTGTCGTTTCTCGCCTCCAGTAACTGTTTGAGCGACGGGTCCGGAAGCTTTCGAACAGTCGGCTTGCCGGACGGGTCGCCGACCCGTCTCAGTGTCTTGGCTTCGGGCTCGTACTCCCACACCGTCACTACCGCTCCCTCGAACATCTTCTCCGTGCTCGTAACCGTGTGATCGACGGCCGCCTGAACCGAACTGAACGCGTGGAGCCCAACCGAGAGCGCGAAGGGATCACCACCGTCGTCGGGGCCGGTGGAAGAGTGTGTCGTATGCATACTACGACGACGCCCCCGAGTGATTAATACATATCGCGTTCCCCGCTGTTCCCCTGATTAGTGCCCCGTCCGTCGAATGACGATTGTCCTGATGATAGTTCATTGCGCCCCCCGCCTCACAGACTGCTTCCGTGCTCTCGTCTCGGGATGCCGAGAAGATCGTCGCGTGTTCGACATCACGTCGCTCGTTCAACCCACCGCTTCCGTCCCGCCTCGCGTGCCGCATTTCGTCTGCTTCGTACATCTGTGAGATAACTGCTATACTGTGTTCGGGATATGCACGGTACAGAGACCAACTGTAAGATTTTTATACCTATTTTGATCGGGCATAGCTAAGAGACACCAATAAGTATCGGTATCAGCGAGTATTTCGGTATTCTGAGTGTGACACCCGTTATACTACGGTATCTCCGGGCCAGCGAGAGCGATTCCCGCAGCGATCGCCGTTACGTGCGGTCGCCTTCGCGGGTCGTCGTTCGATCGCCCGAAATCATCTGATCGAACGACAGATCGGTGACAGCCGCCGCTCTCGCAGTCCCGAACAAGCGCCGGTACCGTATCAGTGTCCGTCGGCCCGCGTGACCTCTCTGCAGGACCCTGCTGATGCGCTCGTCCCGCTATACGGGTTCTTCGCCGCGGAACTGTTCGAGCACCTCGCCGACGACGTCCCGGTCGGCCGCGACGAGATACCGCCGCCCCTCGACCAGTTTCGTCGAGTGCTGCACGGCCACGTGACCGCCGGATTCGGCGATGACGACGGTGCCCTCGGGGAGCGTGTCCGCCACCACTTCGCCCGCGGCCGGCGCGCCGTAGCCGACCCGAATGTCGAGCACCTCCAGTTGCCCGGTGACCTCCTCGATCGTGCGGACGTCGCTTCCGGCGAGCGCGTTGACGCCCGCACGGATGCTGGCGCGCTCGGGGAAGTAGATCTTATCCACGTACGCCTCGTACTCGTCGCCGGCTCGATCCTCGGTCCGCGCGACGGTCCGGATGTCCGGGTCGTACCGTTTCGCGGCCATACAGACGACGAGGTTCGTGTCCTCCTTGTCAGTCAGCGCACCCACGACGTCCGTGTGGTCGGTGATCGCCGACTCGAGCACCGACGGCTTCGTCGCGTCGCCCTCCAGCACCTCGATGTCGTTCTCCTCGACTGCCTCGTCCGGTTCGGGATCGATGACAGTCACCGCTCGGCCCCGATCGGCGAAGTGCTGTGCCACGCGATGCCCGACTCGGCCGCTTCCCGCGATCACGATGTGACCCGTTTCAGTCATATTCGTTCATTATGGTATCGATATATAAAACTCAGTCAGGCCTATTTCTGGCTTTCATACTTCCGTCGGTAGCGACCGGGTGGATCCATCAGGAACGTCCGTTCTGTCCTTCGTCCGGGAGATGAGCGGTCCGAAAGCCACTTACTCGATTACACGCGACTGAGACGCAATGGCACGTGAGACCTGGGCGACGCGTGTGGGCTTCATCCTCGCCGCCGCGGGCTCTGCGGTCGGTCTCGGGAACATCTGGCGATTCCCGTGGGTGACCGCGGAGAACGGCGGCAGTGCGTTTCTCGCCGTGTATCTCGGTATCGTACTCCTTGTCGGCGTTCCCGGTCTGCTCGCCGAGTTCGTGATCGGACGCCGCAGCAACCAGAGCCCCGTCGGGGCGCTTCGGGCCCTCTCGGGGTCCCGGATCTGGGGTCTGTGGGGCGTCTTCTACGTCGGTACGGCTGTCGCGTTGATCTCCTTCTACAGCGTCGTCGGCGGGTGGATTCTCCGGTACTTCGGCGAGAGCGCGCTGGGACTCGTCGGCGCGCGACCGGCGTACTTCGCTGCGCCGGGCCGGTACTTCGGTGGCGTCGCGGCCGGCCTCGACGCCCTGGGGTTCCACCTGCTCTTTTTAGCCCTCACCGCGCTCGTCGTCTTCGGCGGCGTCCGCCGCGGGATCGAACTCGGGACGAAGGTGATGATGCCGGCCGTCCTCGTGCTTCTGATCGGCCTCGCCGTCTGGGCGGGCGCACGGTCGGGCGCGGCTGAGGCCTACGCGTTCTACCTCAGTTTCGACATCGACACGATCCGGGCGAACGTCTTCGACGTTCTCGGGCCAGCCGCCGGGCAGGCGCTCTTTACGCTCTCGCTCGGCGCGGGGACGATGATCACCTACGCCTCGTACATCGACGAGGACCGTTCGCTTCCCTTCGATGCGACGGTGATCGCGATTCTCAATACGCTGGTCGGCGTTCTCGCGGGACTCGTCGTGTTCCCGCTGCTGTTCTCGCTCGGCGTCGACCCGACACAGACGGCGCCCGGCCCCGGTGCGCTGTTCGTCGGACTCGCGGGCGCGTTCGCCCAACTCCCCGGCGGCGCGCTGATCGCGACGACGTTCTTCGGCGTCGTAGTGCTCGCGGCACTCTCCTCGTCGATCAGTATGCTCGAAATTCCCGTTTCCTTTCTCGTCGATGAGTACAGCCTCGCCCGCCGGCGCGCCGTGGCGCTCGTCACGCTCGGCGTCGTCGTCACCGGCGGACTCTGCGCGATCAACCCAACTCTCTGGGGCACGACGGTGTTCGGCTTCGTCGCCGGGTCACTCGTGGACGCGCTTCTCACGGCCGGCCTCGCGGCGGTGCTGCTCTTCGTCGGGTGGGTGATGGGTACCGACGCCCTCGCAGAACTTCGCGCCGGCGGCGGCGACCTGAGTGCGGCCATCGCAACGCCGTGGCTCCTCGGTATCGGTGTCGTCCTCCCGGTATTCCTGGTCTTCACGCTGCTCACGACGTTCGGCGTCAGCGCCAGTCTCGGCTTCTGGCCGACGGTACTCGTCGCCGTCCTCGTGGGCACGGCGGCCGTCGCGGGGCTCAGAACGGAGCGAGCGCTGGTCTGAACCGGGGCGCTCCCGCTCCCGAGGATATCGACCCGCTTACTCCACGTCGTCGAGCGAGATGGTCCGCCGGCGGATCGACCCACACCCCGGACAGACGTGCCGGTATTCGACGACACCGCCCGTCGTGACCGCCTGCCACTCGCCGTCGGCGTCGTCGTAGCCGCACTTCGGGCAGACGAGGTTGTCGTCGCTGTAGCGTGTCCGAAGCCGTTCGAAGGGTGATTGATCTGCGCCCGACATTACACCTGACTAGCACGCCATCACCGTATATAAATTATCACGAACGTTCATCCACCCTACCGCGGGAAGTTTCGACGTTCGACGAACCCCTGTGTATCGGATTGCGGAAACCCTTTTGCCTCCCGTCGGTACGTACGTGACGATGATCGGAGGTGGTCCGACGTGACGATGGAGGACCGAATCGAGGAGCTACGCGAGAAGCGCGAGCGCGCGCTGAAAGGCGGCGGCGAGGAGCGGATCGAGGCCCAACACGCGAAGGGAAAACTGACCGCCCGCGAACGGATCGAGTACTTCCTCGACGACGGGACGTTCAACGAACTCGACCAACTCCGGACGCACCGGAGCCACAACTTCGGGATGGAGGAGACACAACTCCCCGGCGACGGTGTCGTGACGGGCTACGGGGAGGTCAACGGGCGCAAGACGTTCGTCTTCGCCCACGACTTCACCGTCTTCGGCGGCTCTCTCGGCGAAGTGCTCGCAGAGAAGATCACGAAAGTGATGGACACGGCCGTGGAAGTCGGCGCGCCGGTCGTCGGCCTCAACGACTCCGCGGGCGCGCGGATTCAAGAGGGCGTCCAGTCGCTCGCGGGCTTCGGCGAGATATTCCGCCGGAACACCGAGGCGTCCGGCGTCGTCCCGCAGATCTCGGCGATTATGGGCCCCTGCGCCGGCGGCGCGGTCTACTCCCCCGCGCTCACCGATTTCACGTTTATGGTGAAAGACACCAGCCATATGTTCATCACCGGGCCGGACGTGATCAAGACTGTCACCGGCGAGGAAGTCAGTTTCGAGGAACTCGGCGGCGCGGTCACGCACGCTTCGACCTCCGGCGTCGCTCACTTCGCCTGCGACTCCGAGGAGGACGCGCTCGACGACATCCGACAACTGCTCTCGTATCTCCCGCCGAACAACGTCGAGGACCCGCCGCGGGCCGAGCCGTGGGACGACCCCGAGCGCGCCGACGAGTCGCTGAACACCGTCGTTCCCGACGAGCCACGCAAGCCCTACGATATGCACGACGTGATCGGCGGCGTCCTCGACGAGGGCTCGTTCTTCGAGGTCCACGAGGACTTCGCGAAGAACGTCGTCGTCGGGTTCGCTCGACTCGATGGGCACGCCATCGGCGTCGTCGCGAACCAACCTCGCGTCAACGCCGGCACGCTCGACATCGAGGCCTCCGAGAAGGCCTCGCGGTTCGTCCGCACCTGCGACGCGTTCAACGTGCCGATCGTCACCTTCGTCGACGTTCCGGGCTTTCTCCCCGGCACCGACCAGGAGCACAACGGCATCATCCGCCACGGCGCGAAGTTGCTGTACGCCTACTCCGAGGCGACAGTGCCACTTCTCACCGTGATCACGCGAAAGGCCTACGGCGGCGCGTACGACGTGATGGCCTCGAAGCATCTCGGTGCCGACGTCAACTACGCCTGGCCGACCGCCGAGATCGCGGTGATGGGTCCGAAGGGCGCGGTCAACATCCTCTACGGCGACGAACTCGCGGCGGCCGAAGACCCGGATGCGCGGCGCGAGGAACTCATCGAGGAGTACCGCGAGGAGTTTGCGAACCCCTACACCGCCGCCGACCGCGGCTTCATCGACGCCGTGATCGAGCCGCCGGAGACGCGCTCGCGACTCGTTTCGGACCTCGAACTGCTCCATTCGAAGCGCGACTCGCTCCCAGAGAAGAAACACGGAAACCTCCCGATCTGAGCGCCGATGGACGACGCACACGGGGGGTCGCTGTCGATCCCCGACGACGCCACCGACGAGGAGGCCGCCGCCATCGCCGCCGCCATCGCGGCGCACGTGTCCGACGGTGAGCGGGTCGCCGCTGCTGCGGCAGCGGCGGCGGCCACGTCGGAGCCGACGTGGGAGGGCCTAAAGTGGACGTTCGCCGGGCGCGTCGACGTGACAAGCGGGCGCCGCATCCACCGCGTCCCCGACGGTGCGCCCCGTGACGGCTGGCGTGCCGCGGGACGGACAGACCGCTTCTGACGACAGGTCCCGCCGCTGTCGACGCGGGGTCTTCGAGAACAGATCTACAGAGAGGAATTACGCCGAGGCCGAGGATGAAGAGGGATCCGAGCCGCCCTGCTTCCGGGTGATGTAGCCCGCGATCCGATTGCGGACGCCTTTCGATTCGACGTTCGTGAGTTGCGAGACGCTCTCTTTGTTCGTCTCGAAGTCCGTGTTGAACGCCTCGGGATACTTTTCCAACAGGAGCTTCCCGAGCTGCTTGACGTACTTGGGTTTGATCGCCATACCCCTCATTCCGCCAGCGTCGCACTAAAACGATTCGTTCCGGGTCGCAGACGCTGCCGGGCGTGAGCGTCGTCGCGGGGTCACCACAGTCGCAGCGCGCCTTACGGCGAGCGGCCCAGTTGCTCGTCCAGGATGAGTCGCGTTTTGGTGTTTTTCACCTCGTTCAGTTCACGCGCGCGAGTAATGAGGGTATTGACCGACTGCGTGTCGGCGGCGTCGACGACGAGAACGACGTCCTCCTCGCCGGAGACCTGCCAGACGAAGTCGACCTGGTCCCACTCGACCATCTGGTCGGTGATCTCGGTGGTGTCGACGTCGACTTTCACCGAGATCTCGATCATCGCCTTGATGTTTCCCGTGCGCGTGGAGACGGTGAAGCGCTCGATGATCCCGTCGTCCATCAGGCGCTCGACGCGGTTGCGCACGGTCCCCTCGGACGTGCCGACCCGCGAGGCGATCTCCGTGTAGGGGGTCCGGGAGTCTCGGCGAAGAATATCCAGGATCTGTCGGTCGAGGTCGTCCATACGAAGCCAACGAATCGGGATGGCTTACCGATTACGAATTTCGTAACTCAACTACGAAAGCAACACTTATACCCCCAGATGACATCCATTTCTCGTAATGTCGGACGCCTATCTGGCCCTGGAAGACGGCCGCGTGATCGAGGCTCGCGGTCGTGCTCCAGGACGGACCCGCGGCGAATTAGTGTTCACGACTGCGTACACGGGCTACGAGGAGAGCCTGACGGACCCCTCTTACGAGGAGCAGGTCCTGACGTTCTCCTACCCGCTCATCGGTAACTACGGCGTCCGTGAGGACCGATTCGAGTCCGATCGCGTCCACCCGCGTGCGGCAATCGCTCACGAGTTCACCGAGGACGTCGCCGAGTGGCTCGAATCGGAGAACGTCCCCGCGATCGACCACATCGACAGCCGCGAACTCGTCACCTCCATCCGGGAGGAGGGTGCGATGAAATGCGGTCTCGCGGTCGGCGACGACGTCACTCCCGCGGATGCGCGGGCCGAACTCGAACAGTGCAAAGGGATGAGCGAGCACGTCGACATCGGCAAGCGCGTCACCACCGTCGAGCATACCACCTACGGCGACGGCGGAAACGTCGACGTCGCGCTCATCGACTGTGGCGCGAAGATGTCGATCGTCGAATCGCTCGTCGAGCGCGACGCCGCTGTCCACGTGCTTCCGTACGATACCACGCCCGGAGAACTCGCCGGTCTCGACCCCGAACTGCTCTTCATCTCCAACGGCCCCGGCGACCCGGCGAACTTCGAGGCCGCCGAGACGCTCGTCGGGGAGTACGCCGGCGAGATTCCGATCGCCGGGATCTGTCTCGGGCAGCAGGTCGTCGCTCGCGCGCTCGGCGGCACCACCGAGAAGATGGACTTCGGCCACCGCGGCGTCAACCAGCCCGTCCGCGACCTCGAGTCCGGACAGGTCGTTATGACCACCCAGAACCACGGCTACACTGTCGGCGAACCCGGCGACGAACTGCACGTGAAACAGGTGAACGTCAACGACGGGACCGCCGAGGGACTCGCTAACGAGGAACTCGACGTCATCACCCGTCAGTACCACCCCGAGGCTCACCCCGGTCCCCACGACTCACTCGGCTTCTTCGACAAGGTGCTCTCGATGACCGATACGAGCGCGCACGCCGTCGCCGACGACTGACCCCGCTTTCCAACACACTGCGTTCTGTTGTTCGACGCCCGGCAGTCCGACCACTTGGTTGAATCGCCTGCGGAGACCCACGGATTTATGACGAAACGCACGGTGAACGCATCTATGAGCCAACCGGAGATCGTCCAGAACGACCTCGCCGACGAGGACGTCGCCGCTCGGGTCGACCTCGGCGGCGAGGACGAACTGTACGTGACGCCCACGCGGACGCTGCTTTACCGTGCTGAGGGGCTGCTCTCCGACGAGTCCGTCGAGGAGTACCCGCACGGTGCCGAGCGAATCACGGTTTCTGAGGGCCGACGCAAGGCGAAGGTGACCCTGGATTACGGTCTCGACGGTGAGGAGACGATATCGTTGCCCGCCAAGCGACTCGACCGCGCCCTCCCGCCGATCGTCGAGGGAGTCCTGCACGCGAACGACATTCTCGACGAGGACGAGCAGTTAGAGCGACTGTTCCGGTTCAGCGAACTCACTATCGTCATCGCCGGCCGACGGGTCGTCCGCCACATCGGGGCGAACCTCTGGGACGAGGATTTCGAGACGTACCACTACGAGGACGTGAGTGACCTGACGTTCGAGGACGGCAGCGTCGCCACTTCGGTCGTCCTGACGGTCAACGGGCGACAGGAACGCTTCAAGGCCCCAAAAGAGGACGCTCGCGCGGTCCGCGCAGCCCTGGAGACGACCTTACTGTCGTACTGGGACGTCGACTCGGTTGCCGAACTCCGGACCGTGGTCGAATCCGAGGACGACGAGGAGACCGACGCCGACCCACCGGAGGCCGACAACGTCTCGTTCGGGGACGGGCCGGACCCGCTGATGGCCGATCCGACCGAGCCGGAAGAACTGCCCGAGAACGCGACCCGACAGCGCGAAGCTACAGAGGCCGAACGCGGCGAGCGGTCGTCCGTGGACACCGCGAACACGTCGGCGGCCGCAGAGTCGGCAGATCAGATCGGCCAGCAGGTCGAGGCATCGACCGCTGACCGATCGGACGCGACCGCGGATCCACCGCTGGGGGAGTCACCCTCCTCGGATACGGATGCGAGTGCGGCCGAGTCAGCGTCCGAATCTCAGTCGAGCACCGGAGGCGAGTCGTGGGCGGAGTCGGCCGAACCGCAGTCAGCCTCGGACGTCGGAGATGGACAGTCTCCGGCGACGGAGCAGGGGTCTGCGCCCTCGGGTCGGCCCGAGGAGTCCACGTCGTCGGCCGACGAGTTCAGCTTCGAGGGCTCGGGTTTCGAGTCCGCCGCACCGGCGGTCGACGAGCAAGTCCGCGAGGAACTCTCGGAACTCAGAGCCGTCGTCGAGCAGCAGAACGAGGAACTCCGCGCACAGCGCGAACTCGTCGAGCAACTCATCGAGGAACTCCGGCGCGGCCGCTAGCGGTCACTCGCGGCCGAGCACCGCCCGCACGCACGACGGTCCGAACGGTCCGAGCTCTCCTGTCGCGAAGCGCACGAAGTGTCCAGTCGAGAGACTCGCCCCGCAGCGACGGCATTCGTAGTCGCCCTCGCGCTCGATCACCTCCTCTTCGATTCGGACTGCGGTCCCGCGGCGACGCGTCTGCAGGCGCCCCTCAGCGCGCTCGATGATGCCCCGCAGTTCAGCGGTGTCGAGAATCTCCCGGGTGAGCGCGGGGTTCGTCGTCACGGTCTCGATGCGGTCGACGACGTCCGCCAGCGAGAGCGAGTCGCGCTCGATATGTGCGAGAAGTTCGACGCCGAGTTCGACGCGCTCGTCGCGGCCGAGGTCTGCGACGGGTGTCGTCTCGACAGCGTCCCCACTGTTTGCCTCGTCTCCGCCGTGGTCCTTGGAGTCTTCTGTCTCTGGATCCACCTCGGCGTTTGCGTTGTTTGCCCCTTCAGCGCCCGCGTCGTTCGCGTTGTCTGCCTCGAACGCGCCGAGGTCGATCTGGTCCTCCTCGTCAGCCACGACAGCAGATCGATCGGCGCGAGCAAAATACTTGTAGGGTCGCGACCTGCGAAATAGCCCCTCTGCCGAACGGACGGGCTACGCTAGCCAATGCGTACAGTCGACACCCGATTTCCCGCCCCCGTATCGACGTGTCGAGCAACCGCAAACCGACACGGGGCACCTCTCAGCGCACGTGCGCTCTGGCCGCGGCTCCGTATATGAACGTTCGTCCGAAGCAGTCACGAACTGTTATGTCGCCCGAGCGGCGAACCGGAACCGATGGACCGTTCTCGATTGCGCGCCCGCAGCGTCGCAGGTGCAGTGCTCGCGGTCGTCGCCGTGGGCGCGGTCGTCGTCTCCCCGGACGCCGTCTTCGCTCGGGCGTCGTGGCTGGCGGCCGATCCCGTCCGACTCGTCGCTGCGGCAATCGTCCTCGCGGCGATCCGCCCGCTCGTCGCCTGGCCGACGACGCTGCTAGCCGTCCTTCTCGGCTATGGGCTCGGCGTCTGGGGGTTCCCGCTCGCGCTGGCGCTCGTCACGCTGACGAGCGTGCCGCCGTTTCTCCTGGCCCGTCGGTACGGCCGGATCGGAGCCGTCGCCGCCGCCGGCGAAGCGTTCGTCGAGCGAACGGGCGACGTCCGGAGCGTGATCGCCAGCCGACTCGTCCCCGCGCCCTCCGACATCGTCTCCGTCGCTGCCGGGGTCGCCGGCGTTTCGCTCCCGGCGTTTCTGGTCGGCACCGCAATCGGTGAGATTCCGTGGGTGTTTCTCGGAATTCTGGCTGGCGCATCCGCCGAGCGCGTCACGGCTGCCGCTATCGCCGGTGCGTTCGACCTTCGCGTCGTCGCTGTCGTTGGCCTTGCCGCCCTCGCACTGCTTGCACCGACCGCCTACGGCTGGTACGCCGAGCGACACCGTGCGGGCGGTGGCCCCGCGCCCGACGGGGAGTAACGGCCGTGTGCCGGAACGCTCCCGACGCCGTCGCCGTCATCTGACTTGCGAAGGTTTAAGAACGTCATCGAACTACTGAGGAGTGAGCCCGGGTGGCTTAGCTGGACATAGCGCCGCACTCATAGGGTTTCCTGAGATTCGGTGCGGACCGCCTTGGAAGCCTCCGCCCGTTCCCCACGGGGCCCGCCGAGCCTCGGACCTGGGATATGCGGAGATCGTGGGTTCGGAGCCCACCCCGGGCACTTCTCTCAGCACACGTTCTCCTAACTCGGGAGTCACATCGCCTCGAAAAGATCGAACCACCTCCGACAGCAGAGACGGAAGGCACCGCTGGGAGCTAGGGGCGCGACGCTTCTCTTGAAAACGCCCGCCCGAGCGGTCAGCGTGTCGACGCCACCGATGGATTCTGGTGGCTGCTGCGCATCGGTCCGTCGTGGCCCGCTCGAGCCGGTCCCAGTTTGTGATATATGACTCGGCCCTGATCATCGTCGGCTTCGCCATCGCCGCGCAGGTGTCGGCTCCGGACGTCTACACTCAGATCGTCGTGACGCTGGTGCTACTCGTGGTCACCCCCCCGCTCTCGTACTGGCTGGCGTACAGACGCGACTGATCGATACGTGGCGTCTTCACCATCACTCCGCACGAGCAGAAACTCTGATTGCTGCCGCCGAAATCCTGTCACGGTATCGTCTGAACGTTAGCGTTCGCTACCAGTGGGCACGTCGGGGGCTGCATCAGGATCCGATTATCCGACATCCCCCGAAGTCAACGCACCTGGCTGTCTCCGACTCGTGATCGGCCGCGAATTCAGTCGCGTTCGGGAACGCGCGTCGCAGTCGCGATCGGCTCGCTGTCAGATTCGTCGTCCGACTCACTCTCCGTGGGCGGAACTCGACTCGTCGTTGCGATCGGCGCTGTCTCGAACTCGTCACTGGTTTCGGTCATTGCAACTACTACTTGGTTGACGGGACGTATAAGACTTTAGTCGAATGAATGTTTATGACGCTATTTAGTTTCCATATGATTGATTTTATTCTGATATACGATAGATAATCAATGAACGGTAGGGGTACTCCCTATCGCACTAGGGAAACAGCACCGTCCTGGCGACTAACGGGACTGTGATCCGAACAGACTGAACGACGCCTGCTGCAGGCCGCGTGGAACCGAAGACGTACTCACCGAGTGGGGTTATAGTAGCGTCTGCAAGTCTTCGCTCACTCGATCGCCCGACCGCGTGCGATCGGCTGTGCAATCAGTTGTAAACGCTACTATCTTATCTCGACTTCCTGCGGTTCCGTTCCTCTGCGTCGCAGAAACGCTCACGCGGACTCGCTTCCGCGGGTGTGGCCGAGCGGTTGCAGAAAACGTAGTACGCGCTCTCCGAGTGGGGAAAACAGCGAATGGTACTGACAGAGGCGACGGGGCTGCTGTGTGTACTGATCGGCGGCTACGCACTGGCTCGTCCGTTGTCGATTCGCAGCTACCCGCGTGCCGACGAGTGGAAGGCAGACCCCGAACAGGCTACCCAGGAACAGCGTGCGTCCGCCGCAATGACGGCGTTCTTTGCGATACTCGGTGGCCTCACGCTCATCGTTCTGGGAGTACTCGGATTCGGCCCCTGAATCCGTCCCGACGAGTATCTTCGATTGCGGGTGTAAGAACCCCCTGCCGGGACGCTTGGAGCTGTTTTCGACACAGACCCCTTCGTATCGAAGCTCGCAGACGACCGCGCGGCCTCGGCCTCGATGGCTGGCAGCCAGCTTTGGCCCCGTCACTGGACGCCTGACGACCCTTACTCCGCGTCGATTGCCTCTGTCGAGCCCTCCTCTGTGGGGGGATGGAATTCGACCGTGTGATCGGTGTGTCGCGCGTGGGTCTTCGCCCAGCGACGGGCGGGTCGTTCCTCCAGATACTGATCGCCGTCCGGACACTCGCGACAGTCGACGATCCAGGGAGTCACGTCGTCGGGGAAATGACCGGTATGGCGTTCGTGATCAAGCGCGAACTGTTCGACCGCCCGGTTGCCGGCGTACAGTTCCTCGAACTCGAAGTCGAGGTCCCACTCGCGATTACATCGTGAGCACGAGACCGTGGGGGCACCGCTCTCGGGGGGCTCTCTGCTTGGTTCGTCAGCCATACCCTCGCTTTTCACGCCGAACCCTTCTGTTCTGTCCTTTCTTCCGATAGTGAGGCCGTTCGCGACGCCCACCTCACATTCCCGCGACGAACAGCCACCCGAATCGCTCACCGCGGTCGCAGCGTCGACACCCGGGCGTTCTCCTTGAGACGAAGGCCCGCGCCACCGACGGTCAGTGGGACCCGTGGGAGTTCCGCGATCCGGAGTGTCGGGTGCGATCCGCCACGTTCGAGGATCTCGCTCCGCGTCTGGAGCACCGCCGGCCCGGTCAACGATTCGTTGTACTCGAGGAGGTACGTCCCCGCTTCGAGGTGCCACCACTGGTAGTCGTCGCCTTCGTCGCGCCAGATGCGACTGTGAGGAACGAGGTCAGCGTCGGTGAGTTCACCGCCCCCGAAGTCCACCCGACCAGGGCCGTGTACTTCGTAGATTTCGCTCACGGTGAGATCGACGCCGTCGTCGTGGACCTGCGTGGGTTCGTGAACGATGTCGTCGACTGCGTCGGCGAGGTCGGACATATCTCCGAGTGCGGTCGCCAGCGACAAAAACGTCAGCGCTCGGACCGAACTCTCCCGATCAGATCTCGTGTACGGGTCGGCAGAGGGCGTCAGTGATGACGAGGGTAATCGCGGTCTGCCGCGCCTGTGCCGCGTCAGTCGTCAGCCACTACCGACGAATCGCGTCCAGCGACGACCCCTTCGTCGGTGGCGCGTGCGGCGATGTGGGGCTGGAACACCCACGCCGCCAGGAGGACGATCGGAATCATCGAGACGGCCACGATCGAGTAGCCAATATGAAGATTCGCTAGGAACGGCGCGGTGTACACGAGCGGGTAGGCGATCCCTCCAATGGTGCCGACGCCGCCGACGACGCCGGCGACCGCTCCGGAACTGTTGGGGAACATCGCCGGGACCTGTGCGAAGATCGCCCCCTCTGCGAACGCACAGCCCATTCCGACGAGGAAGCCTGTAGCGACAGCCACCAGCACGTGGCCGCTCAATCCGGCGAGTGTCATTCCGAACATCGTCACGACGACGAAGCACAGCGCCAGGAACGTCCACTGTTCGCGGTACCGACCGTGGAAGACCGGGAGGATGTTCCGCTCGGTTCGAGCCAGCAGGTCGCTTACGTAGCCGCCGATCGGTCGCAAGAGGCCGGCGGCGACCGAGAACGTCGCCGCGAACGTCGAAGCGAGCACGAGATTCTGGGTGTTGAATCCCTCGCGGTAGTACGTGGCTAACCACCCGTTCATCGACAGTTCGAGGCCGAACGTCATTACGTAGGCCAGGGCGAGGACAATCGTCCCGTACCGCGTGGCGGTGAACACCCACTCACGCAGACCCGCGCCGTCTTTGGTCGCTTGGCGCTTGGCGTCGCTCTTTGCGGCCTCACCGAAGACGTAGTACACCACCGCGAGCAGGATCGCGACGACCCCCGTGTAGAAGAACGCCGCGCGCCAGTTCGTCGTAAACAATGGTCCAGCCCATTCCGTCGAGAATACCCGCGGAAGAATGAGTGCGCCACCCGCCGCGCCGGCGTTCCCGATTCCGGCGTAAATGCCCTCGGCGGTCCCGAGCTCTTCCTCCTCGAACCACTCAGAAACGTGCTGGATACCGATGACGAACGTGATACCTGCTGTCGCGACAATCAGTCGCGTGGTGAAAAAGACGGCGTAGGATTCGGCGACGGCGCTCCACATCGAGAAAACGCCGACATACGCGAGAACGATGGCGAAGACCGTCGGCGCGCCGAACTTATCCGAGAGCCACCCGGTCAGGATGCGCCCGAACGGCGCGAGCCAGATTGCCGCGCTCGCAAGAATGCCGATCTCCGCCAAAGAGAGGCCGAACTCCTCAGCCATCGGGCCAGTGAAGGGGGCAAAGGAGAACCAGATCAGAAACGAGAAATTGAATCCGACCGTCGCGAGTAGCAGCGTCCGGTATTTCGTCATCTCGACCGGACTTTTCATACCCGCTCACCCCCGGCGGAGAGCGGCGGACTGCGTGATTGCCACTGATCGAACCGTTCGTTCGTTGAGTCTGCAGGCCGACTCCGGGCCGCGTGCCGGCCAGTGAGTCCACAACTCGCAGCGCACACTGAACTGCCTGAATTTCTTCCTATCCTGAAATCCATTTCGTTTGAGAGCCATACACCAACAGTTAATAATAGTCTCGATGGGTGAATAACAATTTCTGTACGTTTATACTGTTGATATCGACACAATAGAACTCACAGATGTTGGTTTCTGGGCTATGTAGCAGAAATAATTGTTCTTTGATTCTACGGTGAGTAATAACTCACGTAGTCAGTTCAAAATGCTATTATCGTACATTATATACCTGCAGTGTCTCCAAGGTCGGGACGGACTGTCGAAACCATTCCGCACTGAACATCGCTCTACGGACCGGATCGAACAGCAGACGACAGCCGGTTCTCGGTCACCCTGATACCGAGATCCAGTCGGGATCGCCGCGGGAGGACTCAGGCGCGCGGAGGGCGACGGCACACTGCTTGAGGTTCGGCTCTGCGGAGTCGGGGTCGACCGCCGGCAGCGTCAGTTCGTTGGCGGCCGCATTGTGGATCGGGAGCCAGACCACGCCGGGAGGAACACCGTCGTTCGGGACGACCTCGACGTCGACGCTGGCGCGCCGGGACGCGATGACGGTTCGACCGCGGTCGAATGCGACCAGATGTGTCGCGATGGTCTCGGGGTGCATCCGTGCCGTCGGCCGTCCGTCGTCCTCGCCATCTCGGGTCCGAACGCCCGTGTTGTAGGTGCCGGCCACCCGGCCGGTCGTCAGGACGAGCGGATACTCGTCGGTGCTCGGTTCGGGGACGCGGCTGTGGGTGGCTGTCGAGAACTTCGCCCGGCCGGTGTCGGTAGCGAACGCCCACGCGCCGTCGTCGTAGTACCGGTAGCCCCCCTGTGTGTCGGTGTCTCGTGCGGGCCATCGGACCGCCCGCTCCGACTCCAGACGGCTGTAAGTGATACCTGAAAGGTCCGCGGGCGTCCCCGCGGTCAGCCCTCTGATCTCCTCGAAGACCGACTCCGGGTCCAGCGGTGGCGACGGGAACAGTCCGGGGTGGATCCGGTTTCCGACGGCCGCAATAATGTCGATATCGGGCCGGACCGCCGCGGGCAGATCTGACACCGCCGTGACCCGCGAGACGCACCGCTCCATATTGGTCGTCGTTCCCTCGGATTCGCCCCACGTGGCCGCCGGCAACACCACATCGGCGTACTCGATCGTGTCCGAGCGGAACGCGTCCTGGACGACGACGAACGCGTCGTCGAGCGCCCGTCTGACGTGTCCTGAGTCGGGCATCCCCGCGACGGGGTTCGTTGCGACTGTCCAGCAGATGTCGATGTTGTCTCGGGCGAGTTCGTCGACGATCCGCACGAAGCCCGGACCCGACGATTCCGGGAGGCGGGCCAGCGGCACATCCCACGCGTCGGCGATCTGCTCGCGGTGCCGCAGGTCGGAGAACTCGCGGTGACCGGGCCAGGTTCCCTTCGAGGCGCACACGCGGTTCCCCATCGAATTGGCCTGCCCGGTGAGTGAGAACGGGCCGCTACCGGGACCCATACTGCCGGTCGCCAGGCAGAGATCGATCAGCGCCCGGGCGGTTCCACTCCCTTGGACGCTCTGATTCACCCCCATCCCCCAGTACACCAGCGTCGAGGTATCGAACGCCGCGGCGATCTCGCGGATCCGCTCGACCGGGACGTCTGCGGTCGTGGCCGCCGTCTCGACGTCTGGAAGGGATTCGACGGCTTCCTCGAAGTCGTCGGTGTGGGCGTCGACGAACGCCTCGTCGACACCGTCGTCTTCGATGATCTGTGCGAGTACTGCCCGCGCCAGCGCGAGGTCAGTCCCCGGCTCCGGTCGGACGTGGACGTCGGCATCGGTGGCTGTCTTCGTCGCCACTGGATCGACGACGATCAACTGACTGTCGTCGTCCGCGGCGCTGTTGGCGATCCAGCGATACAGGACGGGGTGTGCGACGGCCGGATTCGCTCCCCAGATGACGTGGCTGTCGGCCCGGGGGACGTCATCGTAAGTCGGCGGGGGCGCGTCGCTACCGAAGGCTCCGTAGTAGGCGGTGACGGCCGAGGCCATACACAGTGTCGTGTTCGCGTCGTAGTACTGCGTCCCAAACCCACCGCGAGCGACCTTCCCCAGCGCGTAGGCGGATTCGTTGGTCTGCTGGCCGCTCCCCAACACCGCGACGTTGTCAGGGCTCTCTCGAAGCGCCTCGATGAGCCGAGTAGTCACGACGCCGAGGGCGGTGTCCCAATCGGTCGGTTGAAGCGCACCGCCGCGGCGGATCAGAGGCTCAGTCAGGCGTTCGGCATCCGGATCGACCGTTTCGCGGACGCCCCGTTGGCACTTGAGTCCGCCGTTCGTCGGATGATCCGGATCACCGCAGACGTCGGTGACGCCAACCGCATCGCCGTCGCTCGACTGGAGATAGCCACACCCGACCGCACACCGCATACAGGTGGTCGGCTTCTGCTTCGTCATCGCACAGCGGGAGTCGATAGTCGTCGGGACTGGTCATCTAAAGATGCAATATATTCACTCATAGTTCGTCTGTGTCCTCACACATAGTATTATATTCGCGATGCATAACCGTTTTTGTAATTGTAGGCCGTTTCATTTGCTGATTCGCGATAACATATACGACGTCTCAGTCGTCGTCCGAGGGGGCGACATCGTCGGCTGACACGACGTCCTCAGATGGGGTCATCCCCTGCTGCGTTAGCGGATTCGTCGGATCCGGCGCGCGGACGTCGACCGCGCACTGCTTGAAATTCGGTTCATCGGACTCGGGGTCGACGACGGGCAGTGTGAGCGCGTTGACCGCAGGATGGTGGATCGGGAGCCAGATCGTCCCCCGCGGGACGCCGTCGTCCGGCTGAACCGATACGGTGACCGAGGCGCGACGCGACGCCACGACCGTGTGACCCCGATCCAGTGCCTCGGTACGCTCCAGTGTGGTCTCGGGATGGATCCGCGCAGTCGGCGGATCGTCGGTCCCGTCGCCCCGAGTCCGCACGCCGGTGTTGTACACATCGGGCTCTCGTCCCGTGGTCAGCGTCAGCGGATACTCCTCGTCTATCGGCTCTGCGAGTCCCCCGTGCATCGCTGTCGAGAATTTCGCTCGGCCGGTTTCGGTGGCGAACGTCCATCCGTCGCCGTCGTCGTATCGGTACCCGCCCTGTGTGTCGGCATCGGGCGCGGGCCACCGAACTGCCAGTTCGGTTTCCAGGCGGTCGTAGGTGATCCCCGAGAGATCCGCAGGTGTTCCTGCCGTCAACGCCCTGATCTCCTCGAAGACCGACTCCGGATTCAGCGGCGGTCGCTCGAACAGTTCGGGCGCGAGTCGGTGCCCGACGGCCGCGATGACGTCGATATCCTGCCTGATCTGTGGCGGGACTTCCGTGGCGGATCGGACCCGGGAGACGGTCCGTTCCATATTCGTGACCGTTCCCTCGGATTCGCCCCACGTAGCCGCCGGTAACACTACGTCGGCGAGTTCAGCCGTCTCCGTCCGAAAAGCGTCCTGGACGACGACGAACGCGTCGTCGAGTGCCTCACGGACGCCCCCGGCATCAGGCATCCCCGCGACCGGATTCGTTGCGACCGTCCAGCACGCCTCG
This sequence comes from Halobellus sp., assembly GCF_042218505.1. NCBI lineage: Archaea > Methanobacteriati > Methanobacteriota > Halobacteria > Halobacteriales > Haloferacaceae > Halobellus > Halobellus sp. The sequence goes on along the minus strand of NZ_JBDGQZ010000044.1, from coordinate 4,212 downwards.
ACGTCGTCGTCAGCGATCGCATCGACGATGCCGACGGGACCCGGCCCAGGATCGTCCGGGAGGCGCTCTACCGGGACGCCCCACGCGTCGGCGACCGTCTCCCGGTGGACCGAATCGGTAAACGACCGGTGGCCGGGCCAGGTCCCCTTCGAGGAGCAGACCCGCGTCCCCATCGAGTTGGCCTGCCCGGTGAGCGAGAAGGGGCCACTGCCGGGGCCCATATTGCCGGTCGCCAAACAGAGGTCGATCAGTGCCCGTGCTGTGCCGGTCCCCTGGACACTCTGGTTCACCCCCATCCCCCAGTACACCAGCGTCGAGGCGTCGAGCGCCGCTGCAACCCGCTCGACGGCTTCTATGGAAACGCCGGCGACGTCGGCGGCCTCTGCCGCGGTCGGCAGCACCTCTCGAAGTGCGTCGAACCCATCGGTGTGGGCACCGACGAACGCCTCGTCGACACCGTCGGTCTCGATCACTTCGGCGAGCACGGCGCGGGCGAACGCAAGGTCGGTCCCAGGTTCGAGTTGAACGTGATAGTCGGCGTCGTCGACAGTCCGACTCTCCACCGGGTCGACGACGAGCAGTTCGCTATCGTCGTCGCCGGCGCTGTCAATGATCCAGCGGTACAGGACGGGGTGTGCGACGGCCGGATTCGCACCCCAGATCAGATGCGTCGTCGCCTTGGGGACATCGTCGTAGGTCGGCGGCGGTGCGTCGCTACCGAACGCCCCGTAGTAGGCGGTGACTGCCGAGGCCATACACAGTGTCGTGTTTGCGTCGTAGTTCCGGGTCCCGAATCCGCCACGGGCGAGTTTCCCTAACGCGTACGCGGCTTCGTTCGTCTGCTGACCACTCCCCAGTACGGCGACGCCGTCGCTAGTTCTGTTGAGTGCCTCGGAAAACCGGCTGGTGACCACGTCGAGGGCGGTGTCCCAGGTCGTCGCGACGAGTTCACCCCCGTCTCGAATTAGCGGGCGCGTCAGCCACTCGCCGTCCGGATCGGCCGTCTCGCGGACGCCCCGCTGACACGCGAGCCCTCGGTTCACTGGATGGTTCGCATCGCCGCGGACGGTATCGAGACCGTATCCCTCATCCACGCCCTGCTGGAGATGGCCGCAGCCGACTGCACACCGCATACACGTCGTCGACGTCCACTCGCTCATCGCTCGCTCCGCCCGACGCCTCGACAGGCCCCGGCCGCCGGGAGATCCACATCGATTGCGCCTCTCGATCCGTCATTCAAAACGTGCCTGTCTTCTCCCATCGTTTGATTGTATAGCACAACGTTCAGCATAACAACATCATAACGGTTTCGATACGGCAACAATTCCGCAATTTCGCCGGTAAAATGAACATACGTGTATACACGCATCCGGGCGGGACGACGGCCGGTCTCGGTTGGAAATTTCCAAACGGTGGATTGCTCTGGGCCTGTGGTTCCTATTAAAAAATTCGGTCCAATGACAGAGAAATAAAGTCGGTTCTCGGGACGGGGTCACCGTCCGTCTCGTTTCACACCAAAATTTCCGTATTTTTTAAATGCGTACTATTTTGTTTCTGTGAGTCGCTCTTAACTTTCGAGAACAATGCAATTAGGCACTATATTAGAGAATAGTTGTCGGATAATCGTACCTGGTGGTCGCTGATGGCGAACAAGAAAGAGGAGTGGAAGGCGGGGATGTACGGTGACGAGGTCCGGGCGAAGATTATCGAGTTCGCCGAACAGGGTTGGAAATCTATTCCGGCGGACGAACGCGAGAAGTGGTTCTCCCGATTCAAGTTCTGGGGCGTGTTCCACCAGCGTTCGGGACAGGAGAGCTATTTTATGATGCGGTTGGCGAACACGAACGGCGTTCTCGAACCCGGACAGTTGCGCGCAATTGGCGAAGTCGCCCGCGAGTACGCCGCCGGCCCAGCGACGAACCCCGAGTTCGGGAACACCTGGATCGACTTCACGACGCGGCAGTCGATTCAACTCCACTGGCTCAAACTCGAGGATGTCCCCGAAATCTGGGAGAAACTGGAGGCAGTCGGCGTCACGTCCCGTTCAGCCGGCGGCGACACGATGCGGAACATCTCGGGATGTCCGGTCGCCGGCCGCGACAAGCACGAGTTCGTTGACGCCCAGCCGGTTTTAGACGAGATTTCCGAGAAACTCCGTGACGACGACGATCTCGCAAATATGCCGCGGAAGTTCAACATCAGCGTGACCGGCTGTCGTGAGGGCTGCGCGCAGGATTCGATCAACGGGATCGGGCTCGAACCCGCCGGGAAATCCTCGACGAACAACCAGACGGTGTCCGACGACGGCGAGTCGGTCTGCGGTTTCAACGTCCGTGTCGGCGGCGGCCTCGGGGGTCGTGAACCCCGGCGGGCGCGCAGCCTCGACATTTTCGTCGAACCCGACCGAGCCTACGACGTCGTCCGCGGCTTCGTCGAGTTGTACTTCGAGCACGGAAACCGCGAGAACCGTCAACAGAACCGGAGCCGATTCTTCGTCGACGAGTGGGGCACAGAGAAGATCCGTGAGTTGCTGCAGGCCGAGTACGTGGACTTCGAGTTGCAACGCGAGGGGCGAAACCTCCGCGAGGAGTACACCTACAATGCCGGCAAGTCGCCCGACGCAGGCAAGCACGACCACGTCGGCGTCCACGAGCAGACCGACGGCCGATACTACGTCGGTCTCTCGGTCCCGATCGGGCGGTTGACGGCCGCGGAGACGATCGAACTGGCAGATCTCGCCGACGAACACGGATCCGGTTCGATCAGGCTCACGCGCCGACAGAACCCCCTCATTATGGACATTCCCGAGGCGGAACTTGACGAACTCTCAGACGCCGAGCTACTGGACACCCACACCCCGGAGCCGAGCGTGTTCACCAGAGGGGCGATGGCCTGCACCGGGACCGAGTTCTGTTCGCTCGCGCTGACGGAGACGAAGGCGCGGATGGCGGCGATGCTCCGGTGGCTCCGTGCAAACGTCGAACTGCCGGACGACGTCGCACAGGTCAAGATGCACTACTCCGGTTGTACGGCCGACTGTGGACAGGCGATGACCGCCGACATCGGCTTCCAGGGAATGCGGGCCCGCAAAGACGGACAGATGGTCGAGGCGCTCGACGTCGGCGTCGGCGGCGGCATCGGCACCGAACCCTCCTTCGTCGAGTGGATCCGCCAGCGTGTGCCCGCTGACGAGGTGCCAGGGCTGCTGCGGAATCTGCTCGAAGCCTTCGCCGCGAACCGCGAGTCCGGCCAGACGTTCCGGCAGTGGGTCGAGGCGACCGGCGAAGAGTCCCTCGTCGAGTTCGCGGAACCGGAAGAGACCGACTACGAGGATCCCTGTCTGTACGACGCAAAGCAGTCTTGGTATCCCTTCGCCGACGGCGAGAGCCCGGCACCCACCGACGCGAGCGGGGAACCGACCTCCGCCGACGACTGACCCCGCTGCGTGTAGAGACGCCGTGGGGCCCGCATCAGTCACGACTCCCGAAATCGTGTCTGACGTGGGATCAGGCGGGACGCCGAGGGGCGACCGATCCACCTATCTGGATCTCCGAGTAACACCGGTGTTACCACCTGATACCGGTGTCTGCGAGTGCTTAAGCGGGTCGCGCCCCAACGCTTGTTTGCCGAATCAGACGCACCCCATATGTCACAGCAGAAAACAGACTACATCGACGAAACCGACATCGACAGCACACTCGACGAACTTCCCGACGACGAGACGATCGAGGAGACCGTCTCGAATCTGGAAGATCACGGCTTCGAGGTCGTCGTCGTCGACTCGGCCGACGAAGCGCTCGAGACGATCCAGTCGCACATCCCCGCAGGCGCGTCCGTTATGAACGGCCACTCGACGACGCTCGAAGAGATCGGCTTTATCGACTATCTCTCCGAGGGCGATCACGAGTGGGAGAGCCTCCCGGACGAGATCTGGAGCATCGACGACGACGCGGAGCGGCAGGCCGCACGCCGGAAATCTCAGACTGCGGATTACTTCCTCGGCGGCATCAACGCCATCGCACAGACCGGCGAACTCGTCGCCGCGGACCTCTCGGGCAGCCGAATCGGCGCGTACCCCTTCGCCGCGGGCAACGTCGTCATCGTCAGCGGCGCAAACAAGATCGTCCCCACGCTCGAGGACGCGCTCGATCGCCTCGAGTCCGTGGCCTATCCCCTGGAGAACGAGCGCGCCCAGGAGGCCTACGGCGTCGA
>NZ_JBDGQZ010000048.1:0-42864 GCF_042218505.1 Halobellus sp. | reverse complement strand
GACTGAACGCCTCCATCCGTGAGGCCGAGAACGGCTCGTCAGCGCTACCTCTTTGCCCATTGCGGTCCGACACGCCCGTATGCTCAGCGGACTCGGCCGTCTCGGTCTCGAAGTGAAAGATCTTGCAGCCGCCCGCTCGTTCTACGAGGATCGACTCGGACTCGTCCCCGCAGACATCAGCCCCGACTCGGAGGTTCACTACGACGTGGGCTTCGACGCCGGAGACAGTGCGGGCGCGGACGCGGTGGAGACTCCACCCGGTACCAGACTCGTCTTGCGTCGTCCGATGGGCCGACCCCGCGGTGGCGTGCACACGCACTACGCGTTTTCGACGTCGCGAGCGGCCTATCCACGGTGGCGATCGCGTCTCGCGGATCTCGACCCCGTGGAGTTCTCTTTCGGCTCCACCACGTCACTGTACGTCTACGACCCGGCGGGAAACTGTGTCGAGATCGGCGGCTTTCACGACAGTCTGGACGGCGACACTTCGGGGGAAGCGAACGACGCTCCGCCGCTTTCGGGCCTCTTCGAGGTCGTCCTCGAAGTGACTGACCTCAGCCGAGCAGAAGACCGGTACCGACGGCTCGGGTTCGAGACCGTCGACCACGGCGAGGACCGCCGGCGAGTTCGGCTGTCTGGCCCGGTCGACCTGGAACTCTGGGAACCACAACTCGGCATCGCCGACGGCCGCGGCGGCCTCCACGTCGATCTGCTGTTCCGGACGGCCGATCCCGATGCCGTCGTCGAAGCGGGCCAACCGTGGGCCGCCGGCCCGACGGCCGTCGATGGCGGCCTCCGCGTCGTCGACGATGACGGGCACGTCCTGACGTTCTGTGACAGCCGGTCCTAATTGCGAAACACTCGCTGGTCAGAACGCCAGTCGCTCCAGGAATCGCCGCCAGAGCGACGGTTGGCGTGATTCGCGCGGGTAGACCGTAATCGTCGTACAGCCCGGTGACGGCAGGGTCGGTTGATCGTCGAACAGGAGGCCGTGGACCCCGCCGTCGGTCCCCCGACGCACTACGAGATCTGGGGGTGCCAACCGTCCCCCATCCGGCCTGAACGGCTCCGTCCGAACGGGAACCGAGAGCAGCGCAGCGAGTTCGGACTGGTACTCGTCGATCGTCCGTGCGTACTGATCAGTGCGGTTCTGCCCGGGCGGATACCGGAGCGACACGTCGCCCCCGTTCGCTTCGGCGATGGCTCCGGCGACGTTCACCGCCACCGGCGGGTACGGACCGCTCTCGCCCGAAAGCGACACCTGTGCGGGGTCGTCGTAACCGAGGTTGTCCACGAGCAGCACGTCGCAGGGGGCGTGTCGCACGATCCAGTCGATCGGATCACCGATCAGTCGAGATCGGAGCCGGAGCGGTTCGTGTTCCGCAACAATCGAGTCGACGCCGCGGTCGGCCGCAAAGTTGACCACCGCGTGTTTGGTGTCGTGGCTCACGATCTCGTCGGCCTCGATGTCGATATCGAGTTCCGTAGCAAGCGCCTCCATCCGGGACTCGTAGGAGAGATCCGACGAGGACTGTGTCGTCACGTCCTCGGTGAGCGGGACCTGATCGGGGATCTCCTGGAACCGAACGGCGACCACCCGGCCGCCGTCCCGACGGACGAGATCGGCCGCAATCTCGACCAGCGAGCGCTCGCGTCCCTCGTCGACGTTCTTCGTGAGCGCGACGAGCACTTCCCGTGGCACGTCGTTAACGACGGATTCCGTCTCAGTGATCACGTCCCGGCCGATGCGACGCCGAACAGCGTCAGTCGCGGCCCCTTCGCGGCTCACGCGTGGCCGGACGTACAGGAAGTACCAGGCGACGCTTCCGACCGTGATAACGACCGCGCCGACGAGGGCGACCGTTCCCATTTGTGTCAACAGGAGGATTCCGGTGATCGCCCCGAAGACCTGAACCCAGGGATACAGCGGCGAGGTGAACTCCGGTTCGTACTCCGTGCTCCCCTCGCGGAAGGCGACGACGGCCAGATTGATGAGCGCGAACACCAGAATCTGGAACCCGCTGGCGAGTTTTGCGATCTCGAGGATCGGCACGAACGCGATGAGCATCAGCAGGACCGCGCCAGTGAGCGTGATCGAGGTCACCGGGGTTCCGAACCGCTCGCTGACCGTCGATAGCGACGGCGGCGCGAGCCGATCCCGGCTCATCGCGAATGGATACCGAGACGAGGAGAGGATCCCCGCGTTCGCCGTCGAGATGAGAGCGAGGATGGCCGCGAGAATGACCGCGATGACCCCGGCTTGCCCGAGAGTTGCCTCCGCGGCGACAGCCACGGGTGTCAGCGTCCCGGCGACGCTCCCCGGATCGGTTACTCCGACCAGTACCGCAACGATTGCGACGTACAACAGCGTCGTGAACACGAGCGAGCCGAGAATCCCCAGCGGGATATTCCGGCCCGGGTTCTCGACCTCCTCGGCGACGCTAGCCACCTTCGTGACGCCGGCGTATGAGACGAACACCAGCCCCGTGGCTGCCAGCAGTCCGCCGATACCGGACCCGAAGAAGTCGACGTAGTTAGCCGACTGCACGCCGGGAGCGCTCCCCGCAGCGAACCATCCCAAGGCGGCCAGCATCACGACCACGATGGCGACCTGGAGCCGTCCCGTCTGCTTCGCTCCGACGACGTTGATGAGGATCAACACCGCAGCGAGTCCCAGTGCGACCGGTTTCAACGGGAGATCGAACAGCAAGAGCAAGTAGGGAACGCCGCCCACGAGCGCGAGCGCGCCCTTGAACGAGAGCGAGAACCACGTGCCGATTCCGGCGACCGTCCCGAGCAGGGGCCCCATCCCTCGCTCGATGTAGATGTACGTCCCCCCGGCCTCTGGCATCGCGGTCGCCATTTCGGATTTCGAGAGCGCGGCCGGAACGACGAGCAGTCCAGCGAGCGCGTAGGCGACGATCACCGCGGGCCCGGCGATTTCCAGCGCGAGCGCGGGAAGGATGAAGATACCACTACCGATCATTGCGCCGATGCTGATTGCCAGCACCGAAGGGAGTCCCAGATCTCGCTCCAGTTCCTTCATACGACCTCACCAACTGCCTCGGACAGCACCGTCGTCACGCAGAGGGGCTCGTGCCCCGCGTCGGCGAAGGCCGTGCGTCGGCTCGGGTCGTTGACCAGGGCGAGAACGCGTTGGACATCGAACCGGACCCGCACGAGTTGGGCGATGAGCAGGTTTCGACGGTCTCTGGACGTTGCGACGATCACCGTCGATGCGTCCTCGATGCCGGCCTCCGCGAGTACCTCTGCGGCAGCCGGATCCCCGGTGACGCCCGGAATCCCTTCCGGCGGCGACGGTTCGTCGACGATCACTACTCGCTGCCCTTCGGTTCGTAACCGTTCGGCGATGGCGACCCCGACGTGGTCGCCACCGAGGATGTAGTGCGTCGCCGCTGCGGCGTCGGCGGTGTCTGTTCCGTTGGATGGAGTCGGGTTCATCATTGTTGGGTCCTCGTGTCGTCGGTTGCCCGGCTACACACCAGCATATATGACGGGAAGCAATAAATTAGTCGGTTATTTTGACGACTCGTCAATTGAAACTGTCTAAACATCATATACCGTCATCAATAATGGAAAATTCGTCTATCGTCGGTGGCGGGCGTCTCGACGGGCGACTGAATAGGACTATATTCCTCCAGAGAAGCAGTCCTATCATCGATGAAAGATGGTGAACTGGATTCCATCGACAAACACATTCTGTACTACCTTCAGCAGGATGCGAGAGCCACCTCGTCGACTGACATCGCGGAGAAACTCGATCTGTCTTCCAGCACGGTTCGAACCCGTCTCAACAAACTGGAGGAGAGCGGGATCATCCGTGGATACCACATCGACATCGACTACGATCTCGCTGGCTACCCGCTGTACACCAAGATTATCTGCACTGCGCCGGTTCCCAAGCGAGACACGCTCGCGGAATCGGCCCGAGAGATCCCCGGTGTGACGGCCGTCAGAGAGATTATGACCGGCGAGCGAAACATCTACGTCAACGCCATCGGCCGAGATCACGACGAACTGAATCGGATCAGCAAGGAACTGGACGAACTCGGACTCAGTATCGTCGACGAGCAGTTGATCCGAGACGAGTACGTCTGCCCGTATCACGGGTTCCTCGACGACGAGGAACTGCCCGACGACGAAGGGATGTGATCCCGTCGTGGCCCGGCCGGGGAACGTCGGCAGCGACGGTTACAACCGATCGGTGTCAATCTCCAGCCCTGGGGGCGCGACGACCAGGAACCGACGGAAGTGTGTCAGACTCCCGCCTAACTCCTTGATCGGCCGGGCGAAGCCGTTTGCGAGTTCGTTCAGGTCCCCCTCGACCGCGAGGACCAGCACGCTCCCACCCTCGACGGCTTCGATCCACTCTCGATCCGGCGTCGACCCGTTGAGGACGCCCAGGACCACGTCGCCGTCTACTGCTTCGTCGAGGTGCTCTTCGGCCTCCGAGAGGTTCAGTTTGAAATCGCTCATACCCACTGCAACGGAAAGCGGGACGAAAAGCGTTCGGACGCCACTCGGTGAGACGACACCGGACGGGAGTGTGAATCCGGGCTCGACCGATCGTTCACTTCTGCCCCGCGCGCGACCACTTTCGGTGGGCGTTCGCCCGGTTCTGCGGCAGTACTTGCGGCGGGAGCGCGATGATACCACACCGTTTGAGATGGGTCGACCGGCCCGTGCGCCATTCGGCTCCACCGACCTCGATAGCGATATATTCCCGCTAGCGCTCCTCTCTGGAGGTTTCTGCCTGGTTTAGGGTCCCGGTCAGTCTGCGGTCCACAGCGAAACCCTTTAATATCTATCCGGATAGGCATCAGATACAATGTCTAACGACGATATGGAGGCTCAGTCGGACACCCCGGCTGGTCGAGTTCTTCCAGGGCACTTTAGCCCAAATAACTGAATCCGAGATCGACGAGGTACGGATTTTCGACACGACGCTCCGGGACGGTGAACAGTCACCACGTACGTCGTTCAGCTACGAGGAGAAGCGGAACATAGCGGCAACGCTGGACGAGATGGGGACGCACGTCATCGAGGCGGGGTTCCCGGTCAACTCTGACGCGGAGTTCGAATCCGTGAGTGACATCGCCTCCGGGACGGACACGACCGTCTGTGGCCTTGCGCGCGTCGTCGACAAAGACGTCGAGGCCGCGCTGGACTCGGGCGTGGAACTGGTCCACGTGTTCGTCAGCACGAGCGACGTCCAACTGGCCGACTCGATGCACGCCTCTCAACAGGAGGCGGTCGATCGGGCGGTGACGTGCGTCGAGCGCGTGAAAGACGCGGGTGTCGAAGTAATGTTCTCTCCGATGGACGCCACCAGGACCGACATCGACTTCCTAGCGGAGATTCTCTCCGCGGTCGACGAGGCGGGCGTCGACTGGGTCAACATCCCGGACACGACCGGGGTCGCGACCCCGACGCGCTTCGGCGAGATGGTTCGCGAGGTACGCAAGTACACCGACGCGGACATCGACGTCCACGCGCACGACGATTTCGGACTGGCGGCCGCAAACGCGATGGCTGGTTACGAGGCGGGCGCATCGCAGGCGCAAGTCTCGGTCAACGGTATCGGCGAGCGCGCCGGCAACGCCGCGTTCGAGGAAGTCGTGATGTCCGCCGAATCGCTTTATGACGTCGACACGGGGATCGACACCACCCGAATCACCGAACTGTCGCGAATGGTCGAGGAGGCGAGCGACATCCCGGTCCCGGCGAACAAGCCGGTCGTGGGACGGAACGCCTTCTCACACGAGAGCGGCATCCACGCCGCGGGTGTCATCGAGAACTCCGACACCTTCGAGCCGGGCGTGATGACCCCGGAGATGGTCGGCGCCCAGCGCGAGTTCGTCCTCGGCAAGCACACCGGTACGCACTCCGTCCGCAAACGGCTGGAGGAGTCCGGTTTCACGCCGACAGACGCGGACGTCCGCGAGGTCACCCGCCGCGTTAAGGATTTCGGCGCAGAGAAAGAGCGCGTCACCGTCGACGTCCTGACCCGATTCGCCCGCGAGCAGGGCGTCGACCGCGCGGACGAGGAGGAGGAGGTCCGCGCCTGATGGCGCGCGCCCCGTTCGCTCGCTTTCCCGAGCCACGGGCGCGCCGCCGACCGCGGACCGGAACCGCGGCGCGAAACGTTCATAATGGGTCAGAAGAATCTGTGTGGTACGATGCGATCACCGCACACGACCGCCGGAGCCTACCGCTCTGGAGTGGTGGCTCCCGTCCGAACGGGGCGGTCGATCGGCGTCGAGAACGCCAGTCTCGACGTCGCTTCGCGGATCATTGTAGGGGCATCCTAGCCCCGTACACACCCGTCTTCGCTTCTCCGACCCAGTTCGCGCCCGCCGCCAGATCGACCACTGACCCCACTACCAGGCCAATGGAGCACACTGCTCGACAGACACCACGTCCGATGTATCGCACACGAACCGCAGTCACGCCCCGAGGTGAACACCGATGAGCAAACAGGAACAACCGCCCGAGACGGAACCCGAGTCGACAGAGAGCGACGACGCGAACAAGTCGCCGGTCACGACCGGTTCCGAATCGGTCGTTCGCGCCCTCGAAAACGAAGGCGTCGAGGCCGCCTTCGGCGTCCAGGGCGGGGCGATTATGCCCGTCTACGACGCACTGTATCACTCCGACATCCGCCACGTCACGATGGCGCACGAGCAGGGCGCGGCTCACGCGGCCGACGCGTTCAGCGTCGTTCGCAACGGACCGGGCGTCTGTCTCGCGACGTCGGGCCCGGGCGCGACGAACCTCGTCACCGGCATCGCCGACGCCAATATGGACTCAGACGGGGTGCTCGCACTCACCGGTCAGGTCCCGGCGGATATGGTCGGCTCCGACGCGTTCCAGGAGACCGACACTACGGGCGTGACCGCGCCGATTACGAAGCACAACTACTTCGCTGACGACCCCGACAGCGTCGGCGATGTCGTCGGCGAGGCGCTCGCACTCGCTGACGAAGGACGGCCGGGTCCGACGCTTGTCGACCTTCCGAAAGACGTGACGCTCGGCGAGACGGACGCCGGTCCAGGGCCGGCGACCCCGCCGGAGACCACACAACCGCAGTATGTCGCCGACGAAGAGAGCGTGCAGACAGCCGCCGACACGATTGAGGCCGCAGAGCGCCCGCTGCTGCTTTTCGGTGGCGGCGTGATCAAGGCCGACGCGACCGACGAGGCTCGCTCGTTCGCCTCCGAGTACGAGATCCCTGTCGTCACGACGATGCCGGGCATCGGCTCGTTCCCCGAAGACGACGACCTCTGCCTGTCGTGGGCGGGGATGCACGGTACGGGCTACGCTAATATGGCGATTACCCACACCGATCTCCTCATCGCGGTGGGGACGCGGTTCGACGACCGCCTTACCGGTGGGATCGACACGTTCGCTCCCGAGGCGGAGGTCATCCACATCGACATCGACCCCGCCGAGATCTCGAAGAACGTGCACGCCGACTATCCGCTCATCGGCGACGCGGGAATCGTTCTCGACCAACTGGACGACGCGATCGACGCTCCCCCGGAAGCCACAGCGTGGCGCGAGCAGTGTCTCACGTGGCAGGACGAGTACCCGATGGACTACGCGACGCCGGACGACGAACCGCTCAAGCCGCAGTTCGTCGTCGAGGTGCTCGACGAGGCGACCGAAGACGACACCATCGTCACGACTGGTGTCGGCCAACACCAGATGTGGGCGTCGCAGTACTGGGACTACACCGAACCGCGAACGTGGGTTTCCAGCCACGGTCTCGGCACGATGGGATACGGACTCCCCGCCGCCATCGGCGCGCGAATCGCGGCAGACGATGATCAGCAGGTGGTCTGCGTCGACGGCGACGGCTCGTTCCTGATGACGATTCAGGAACTCTCGGTCGCTGTCCGCGAGGACCTCGACATCACCGTCGCAGTCCTGAACAACGAGTACATCGGGATGGTCCGTCAGTGGCAGGACGCCTTCTTCGAGGGGCGTCGGATGGCCGCCGAGTACAACTGGTGTCCAGAGTTCGATATGCTCGCCGAGGCGTTCGGGGCGCGCGGGTGGCGCGTTGACGATTACGACGAGGTCGCAGACGTCGTCGAGGCAGCCCTCGAGTACGACGGACCGTCGGTCATCGACTTCCACATCGATCCGGCGGAGAACGTCTATCCGATGGTCCCCTCTGGCGGCGCGAACGGGAAATTCGCTCTCACGGAGGATCAACTATGAGTTCGGACGACTTCCACGCGACGGACGAATCAGACGAGGACCTGCCGAAACACGGCCTGAAAGGACCGGAACCCGAGGAACGACCGCATCCCGAGGGTCGGCGTAACTCACAGGGGATCCGCATCGATCCGGAGGCGGAGGCCGAACACGAACCGCGCCCCGCGGTCATCTCCGCCCTGGTTGAGAACGATCCCGGCGTCCTCTCGCGCGTTTCGGGCCTGTTCTCCCGGAGACAGTTCAACATCGAGAGCCTCACCGTCGGGCCGACTACCGTGGACAACCACTCGCGGATCACGCTGGTCGTCGAGGAACCCGAACCCGGGATCGACCAGATCGAGAAGCAACTCGCTAAACTAAAGCCCGTGATCTCCGTCGGTGAACTCGACGACGACGCCGTCCGGACCGAACTCGTCCTGCTGAAGATCGAGGGCGACGAACCCGACAAGGTCCACGCCATCACCGAGATGTACGACGGCCAGACGCTCGACGCCGGACCGAAGACCATCACGGTTCAACTCACCGGCGACGAACAGGAGATCGACGACGCGATCGACGCGTACCGCCAGTTCGGCATCATCGAGATCGCTCGGACAGGCTACACGGCGCTGGCGCGTGGCGATCAAGCGACCGTGCCGGGCGAAAAGCCGGGCACTGCAAACGAACCGACGCGGCCGAAGAACGCACAACGATAACATATGACAGACGAAAATTTGGACACGACAGTATACTACGACGACGACGCGGATCGCTCCGCCATCGAAGACAAGACGGTAGCCGTTCTCGGCTACGGCAGCCAGGGCCACGCCCACTCGCAGAACCTCTCTGAATCCGGAGTCGACGTGATTGTCGGTCTCCGAGAGAGTTCCTCCTCGCGTGAGGCCGCGAAGGCCGACGGACTGCGCGTCGCTACGCCTGCAGCGGCCGCCGCCGAGGCCGACATCGTCTCCGTGCTGGTCCCCGACACGGTCCAGCCTGCGGTGTTCGAGCAGATCGAGGACGGTCTGGAACCTGGCGACACGCTGCAGTTCGCCCACGGCTTCAACATCCACTACAACCAGATCCAGCCGCCCGAAAACGTCGACGTGACGATGGTCGCGCCGAAGTCGCCGGGACACCTCGTCCGCCGGAACTACGAGAACGGTGAGGGGACGCCCGGACTCCTGGCGGTCTATCAGGACGAGACGGGCGAGGCGAAAGAAGAGGCGCTCGCGTACGCATACGGCATCGGTTGCACCCGCGCCGGCGTCATCGAGACGACGTTCCGCGAGGAGACCGAGACCGACCTCTTCGGCGAGCAGGCGGTGCTCTGTGGTGGGATGACCGCGCTGGTGAAAGAGGGCTACGAGACGCTCGTCGACGCCGGCTACTCACCCGAGATGGCGTACTTCGAGTGCTTGAATGAGATGAAACTCATCGTCGATCTGATGTACGAGGGCGGCCTCTCGAATATGTGGGACTCGGTCTCCGACACCGCCGAGTACGGCGGCCTCTCCCGCGGCGACGACATCATCGACGATCACGCACGCGAAAAAATGGAACAGGTCCTCGAGGAGGTCCAAGACGGGACGTTCGCCCGGGAGTGGATCGCGGAGAACCAGGCCGGACGCCCCTCCTACACCCAATTGAAGCAAGCCGAAGAGACGCACCAGATCGAACAGGTCGGCGAACCGCTGCGCGACCTGTTCGCGTGGGGCGACGAGAGTGAACAAGAGGCCGCAGAGGCGGCTGCGGACGACTGAGATGAGCCAGAACACGCTGTACGACGACGTCTGGGAGAAGCACAAGGTAGCCGACCTGCCGAACGGACAGGATCAACTGTTCATCGGCCTGCACCTCGTCCACGAGGTGACGAGTCCGCAGGCGTTCGGAATGATCCGCGAGCGAGACATCGACGTCGCGTTCCCGGACCGGACGTTCGCGACGACGGACCACATCGTTCCGACGACGCCCGAGGGCCGCGAACGACCGCTGCAGGACGACCAGGCCGAGAATATGCTGCAGGCGCTCGAACGCAACACCTCCGAGAACGGCATCACGTTCTTTGGTCTCGACGGCGATAAACAGGGGATCACGCACGTGGTGGCCCCCGAACTCGGATTGAGTCAGCCCGGGATGACCGTCGCCTGCGGCGACTCTCACACCGCCACCCACGGCGCGTTCGGCTCGATCGGCGTCGGTATCGGCACCACGCAGATCAGGGACGTGCTGGCGACAGGCTGTATCGCAGCCGAGAAGCAGAAAGTCCGCCGGATCGACGTTTCGGGGTCGCTGGCCCCGGGCGTGTACGCGAAAGACGTGATCCTGAAGATCATCAAGGACCTCGGCGTCGACGGCGGCGTCGGCCACGTCTACGAGTACGGTGGCGAGGCCATCCGCGACCTCGATATGGAAGGTCGCCTCGCGATCTGCAATATGTCGATCGAGGGCGGCGCTCGCGCCGGCTACGTCAACCCCGACCAGACGACGTACGACTACCTAAAGGGCCGCGAGTACGCCCCCGACGACGACGAGTGGGACGAGTACGTGGAGTACTGGGACTCGATCCGCTCCGACGAGGACGCCGAGTACGACGACGTCGTCGAAATCGACGCCAACGGCCTCGCCCCGATGGTCACCTGGGGGATCAATCCCGGACAGGTCGGAACCATCGACGAGGAGATCCCCTCGCTGGACTCGTTGCCGGACGACACCGCCCGGAAAGCCGCACAGAAGGCCTTCGATCATATGGAAGTCGAACCCGGCCAGACGATGGAGGGCTACGACGTGGACGTGGCGTTCCTCGGCACCTGCACGAACGGCCGACTCTCGGACTTCCGAGAGGCCGCCCGCATCCTCGACGGACGGACAGTAGACGACGACGTGTGGGCGCTTGCTGTCCCCGGTTCCGAATCCGTTCGACAGCAGTGCGAGGCCGAGGACCTCGACGAGGTCTTCCGCGAGGCCGGCTTCGAGTGGCGGCGCGCGGGCTGTTCGATGTGTCTGGCGATGAACGACGACGCACTCGGCGCGGGCGAAGTCTGTGCGTCGTCCTCGAACCGGAACTTCATCGGCCGGCAGGGCGACAAGGACGGACGGACAGTGCTGATGTCCCCCGCGATGGTCGCCGCTGCGGCCGTCGAGGGCGAAGTGACAGACGTACGCGATTACCCGGAGGTTGGGAACTGATGGCAGTCCAAGACAAAATGGAGATCAGGCGGGTCGCCGGCACCGGCGTCCCGGTCCGCGGTAACGACATCGACACTGACCAGATTATGCCCGCCCGGTTTATGAAGGAAGTCACCTTCGAGAATATGGGCGAGTATGTCTTCTACGACGCCCGCCGGGACGACGAGGGCGACCCCAACGATCACCCATTCAACGAGTACAAGGGCGCGAACATTCTGGTCGTCAACAAGAACTTCGGCTGCGGATCCTCCCGTGAACACGCCCCGCAAGGGCTGATGCGCTGGGGCGTTCGCGGCGTCATCGGCGAGTCCTACGCGGAGATCTTCGAGGACAACTGCAAATCGCTGGGGATCCCGGCGATGACCGCCGACCAGGAGACCGTCCAGGAACTCCAGACGTTCATCGAGGAGAACCCAGAGGCAGGCTTGGAGATCGACGTCGAAGACGAACGCGTCGTCTACGACAACAAGGAGGTCGAGATCGACATCGACCACGCGATGAAGGAGGCCCTCGTCGAGGGGATCTGGGACACGACCGCGGTGATGCACTCTAATATGGACCGCGTCCGCGACACTGCGAACGCGCTCCCGTACGTCGAGGACCGATGACGGCGGAGATCGTCGTCATCGAAGGCGACGGTATCGGTCAGGAAGTCATTCCTGCGGCCGTGTCGGTCCTCGAGGCCGTCGCCGACTTCGAGTTCGTCGAGGCCGAGGCCGGCGACGCGGTGAAAGCCGAAACCGGTGAGGCGCTGCCGCAGGCGACATACGACACCGTCGCCGACGCCGACGCGACTCTGTTCGGCGCGGCGGGCGAGACGGCTGCCGACGTCATTCTCCCGCTTCGGGAAGCAGTCGGCTCGTTCGTCAACATCCGCCCGGCGCGGGCGTATCCGGGCGTCGACGCGGTCCGGCCGGAGACGGATCTGGTCTTCCTACGGGAGAACACCGAGGGCGTCTACTCGGGTCACGAGGACCGACTCTCCGGGGACCTCTCGACGTTGACGCGCGTCATCACGACATCCGCTTCCGAACAACTCGCGGAGTTCGCCTGCGAGTACGTGTCCGACCGCGGCGAGTCAGGCTTCCACGTCGCCCACAAGGCGAACGTGATGCGCGAGACCGATGGCCGCTTCCGCGACGCGGTCGTCGGCGTGGCCGAACGCGAAGGCGTCGAGACCGAGGAAGTCCTGATGGACGCCTTCGCGACGCGCATCTGTCTCGACCCCGGACAGTTCGACGTCGTCGTCTGTCCGAATCTCGCTGGCGACGTGCTCTCGGATCTGGCCGCCGGTCTCGTCGGCGGACTGGGACTGCTTCCCTCCGCGAACGTCGGGCCGAAGAACGCGCTCTTCGAACCCGTCCACGGAACGGCCCCCGACATCGCTGGTGAGGGTGTGGCCAACCCCTCGGCGGCGATTCTCTCGACATCGATGTTGCTTGAACACCTGGGACACGACGACGCGGCGGCGACCGTTCGAACGGCAGTCGAATCTGTTCTCGAATCGGGGCCCCGGACCCCGGATCTCGGCGGGGACGCGGGCACCGACGACGTCACCGCCGCCGTTCTCGATCGACTGGACTGAGACGCCGGTTCGGTTCTTCGGCCTGATTCAGTTCGGTATGGCTCTGTATCTTCGGCCCGATTCAGCTCGAGACGATGCTGTCCCGTTCGCTGTCTATAGATTCCTCTCACCGAGCAGAACTGCAATGTCGCAGCACCGCACCCCTCTCGCACGTGGACATCTGACAGGAACGATCGCCCGTCGTCGGGGACGAGCGAACGGACGGCAGCAGACCGCGCCGGACGAACACCAACCATTACGAGCAGACGGGTCGAACCGTCGAACGAAGACCGTATGCTCCCCGCTGAACGACAACGACGCATCGTCGAACTCGTCACGGCGGACAACGGCCGATCCGTTGAGAGCCTCGCCGAGGAACTGGGCTACTCGAAAGCGACCATCCGTCGCGATCTCCACGAACTGGCGGAGCGTGGCCGGATCGAGCGCTCACACGGCGGTGCGGTTCCAGTCACGAACGTCGGACACGAGGCGGCGTACGGACAGAAGGAGGTCAGAAACCTCGACGCGAAGCGCGCGATCGCCGGACGTGCAGTCGAGGAGATCGGCCACGGACACGTCGTGTTCTTCGACGCGGGGACGACGACGATGCAGGTCGCGGAGGCCGCTCCGGACGATGGATCGATGACGGCGGTGACGAACTCGCCAGAGATCGCGCTCGAACTCGGAGTGGAGGACAGAACGGTGAAACTTACTGGCGGGACGGTTCGCCCCCGCACGCGGTCGCTCGTGGGGCCGACCGCCGAGTCGTTTCTCGGTCGAATGAATTTCGATTTGCTGTTCCTGGGGGCGAACGCGATCGACGTCGAGACCGGACTGACGACGCCGAACGAGGACGAAGCGCGCGCGAAGGAACTGATGGTCCAGCGGGCGTCCCGGGTCGTCCTCGTCGCCGACAGCTCGAAAATCGGCGATCGCTCGTTCGTCACCTTCGCCGGCCTCGACGATGTCGATCTGTTCGTTACCGACGACGGTATCGCCGAACGGGACCGTGGGCGGTTCCAGGCCGAGGAAGTCGCGGTCGTTACCGCCGAACCGGATTGTTCGTGATCTTGCCCCGCGTAGGGACCCGACCGATTCCCCGAACGGCGAAAAACACTTACACATATAGCGCACCTCTGTAATCCACTGATGTATAGAGACTGCTCTGCGGCCGCTCGCCCGGGATCGTCGACGGCCGCTCCCCAGATCTGGGAGGCCGAGGACTGATGCCGGAACGAGTCGTGACTGTCGTCCCAGAGGACGGAATCCACGCGCGCCCCGCCTCGAAGTTCGTCGAGACGGCGACCGAATCCGACGCCGACGTCCAGGTCGGCCGTCCGGGCGAAGAACTCGTGAACGCGGCGAGTATGCTTTCTGTCACGGGACTCGACGTCGGCCCCGGCGAGGAGGTACAGGTGGTGGCCGAGGGCGACGGCGCGGAGACCGCCCTGGACCAACTGGAGCGGATTCTGCGAACGCCGGAAGACGAACTCTGAGGCAGTGACTGAACAACGGCTCTCTGGGACCGGTGTCACACCGCTCTCGGGAGTCGGTCGTGCGGTCTGGTATACGCCTGATCGGGGAGTCGGCGACTCGTACGACGACGAGTCGATGGACTCCGCCGTGGAACTGACGCGATTCGAGAACGCCCGGGAAGACGTCCGGGCAGCGATCGAGGCCGACCGCGAGCGCGCAGCCGAGCGGGTCGGCGAGTCAGAGGCGGCGGTTTTCGACGCGCACGTCCGGTTTCTCGAGGACCCGCAGGTGACAGCGGGGGTCGAAGACGAGATCGATAAAGGGGCCCCTGCAGAGCAGGCGGTCGATCGAACGTTCGCCGAATTCATCGACCAGTTCGAGGCGTCGGACGGGCGAATGAGCGAGCGGGCAGACGACCTTCGGGACGTTCGAGATCGTCTCGTCTGTGCGCTCTCGGGGGAGGGACGGTTCGATCTCGCCACGTTACCAGCCGGGAGTGTCATTCTGGCCGAACGGTTGACCCCGAGCGACACGGCCAAACTCGATCAAAGTCGCGTCGCCGGCTTTGCGACCGTCACCGGCGGTTCGACCTCGCACGCCGCGATTTTCGCTCGCTCGCTCGCGATTCCGGCCGTCGTCGGCGTCGGCGAACCGCTTCGCGATGTCGAGGCAGGGGCGCGTGTCGCCGTCGACGGCTCCGAGGACGCTGTCGTGATCGACCCGAGTGCAACGACCCGGAACGCGGCCGAACGCGACCACGAAACCGAGGTCTACGAGGCGACGGTCGCGACGACAGACGGGACCTCGATCGAGGTGGCGGCGAACGTCGGCACTGCCGCCGACCTCGACCCCGCAGTCGAGTACGGCGCCGACGGGATCGGGTTACTCCGGACGGAGTTCCTCTTTCTCGACCGGTCCGCACCACCGGACGGGGACGAGCAGTATCAGGCCTATCGTAGAGCGCTGGAGGCCTTCCCGGACGGTCGAGTCGTGATTCGGACGCTCGACGCCGGCGGCGACAAGCGCATCGACTTTCTCGATCTCCCTGACGAAGCGAATCCCTTTCTCGGAGAGCGCGGGGTCCGCCGCTCACTCGGCCCCGACGGAGGCCTCTTCGAGACGCAACTCAGAGCGCTGCTGCGGGCTGCGGCCGATGCCGAACGCGGAGCGGGCGACCTCTCGGTGATGCTTCCGTTCGTTACGACCGTCGGCGAGGTAACGACAGCACAGGAGACGCTATCGTCAATCGCGGCCGACCTGGATACCGACGACCGCGACCGCCCGGAGTTCGGCGTGATGGTCGAAACGCCGGCCGCGGCGTTACTTGCCAAAGACATCGTCGGCCACGTCGACTTCCTCAGTATCGGGACGAACGATCTCACACAGTACGTGATGGCCGTCGAGCGCGGCAACGAGCGGGTGGACGCACTCGCGGACGCCCGCCAACCGGCGGTGCTCAGGGCGATTCACGCGACCGTCGAGGCCGCCAACGGCGAAGACGCCTGGGTCGGTATGTGTGGCGAAATGGCGGGCGACCCGGATCTGACCGCGCTACTCGTCGGGCTCGGCCTCGACGAACTGAGTATGAGTCCAGTGTCGATTCCGGCGGTAAAACGGGCCGTGACCGAGGTGCAGGACGCCGCCGCGCGCGACCTCGCATCGCGTGCGCTCGACGCAAGCACCAGCGACGAGGTCGAGCGACTTCTCGAGGAGCACCGATCGTAACCGATCGCTGCGGGGACTGACAGTCCTTCCCGTACGGCAGGCTTGAGGAGTTCACTCCGGAGCGCGTTTGCAACAGAACAGTCAGTGCCCAACGGGTTATGAAGCGATTACTCGAAGACGACCGTTTCAAGTTCGTCCAGCAGCGGGACCGGATCATCGCGCTGGAAGATGTTTCGCCCGACTGCGAGGCCGTTTCCGCCGACTTCGACCGTCGAGCGTACGTCTTCGAGAAACGCCTCGTCGCTCCGCTTCGATCCCCCGCTCATGACCGTCTTTAGTCCGCTGACGGCGTCTTCGACCTGCTGCCAACCCGCCTGCGTGCCGGGGTATTTGCACTTCACCATATCGGCACCGAGTTCGAGTCCAAGGCGAGCGCCGTACGCGACGACGTCCGGGTCCTCCTGACCGGTGTAGTTGTCGTTCTCCTGGATCCCCTGACCGCGCGGATAACTCCACATAACCACGGGAATGCCGTACTTCCGCGAGGCTT
This sequence comes from Halobellus sp., assembly GCF_042218505.1. Taxonomy (NCBI): domain Archaea; kingdom Methanobacteriati; phylum Methanobacteriota; class Halobacteria; order Halobacteriales; family Haloferacaceae; genus Halobellus; species Halobellus sp. The sequence continues at coordinate 26,197 of NZ_JBDGQZ010000048.1, read as the reverse complement.
CCTGCACGTCGCGGAACTCCGTCCACATCTCGTCTTCGTGGAGAGAGCCCCCGTACATCGTATAGCCGATTGCGTCGGCGTCGAGTTCTTCGACGGCATACTGCACCGAGCACTGCTTCGGGGAGTAGTAGTCGTCACGTTTCGCGAGGTTCGAGTTGCCGTTCAGTTTGACGAGCAACGGGGCACCGTCGTCGACGCCGTTTTCCATCTCCCAGGAGCGGTAGTACTCGGCATTGCCCTTCTGCAGTGCGATTGCCGTTACCGCACTGTGTCGTCCGACCTCGAAGACGTGCGTCGGGTCGGCGCTCGCTGGGAGCGGTTCGAAGTCGACGGGGCCGTGTTCCGTTCCGTGGTCGTAGGCGAGAATGAGCGAATTTCCGTTGTGAGTTATTGGGGAGTCGTCGATGTTTCTCATACCAGAACGTATCTCTGGCAAATGGTTTCAATTTACCGTCCCTCAAAATACCGGGGTCATTCGGCCTGCGACGGGCGGGCGCACCGAGGTGACGGACGCCCAAACGACATCGACCCCTGACCGACTGATCGGCGTCCAGCGGACTGGTCGTCTCTCAACAAGTCAGTTTTCGGCTGTCTGGCCGCGCCATATCCGGCGTTCCGCAATTGCCCCCGTGCAGTCAAGCGATCTTTTCGTGCCTGCACAGTTGCGACCGGGCGTTTAAGTTCCCTCATAGCGTGATTCCGCATATGCCACAGATCCACCTCGACGACGACACGGTCGCGCGGCTGGATTCTCTCCGGCGCGGGGAGGAGGACTACGACGAGATCGTCACCGAGCTCATCAACATCTACGAGGCCGAAGAACTGACCCTGTTCCGCACCGGCGACGAAGTGTAGGCGCTCTTTGCGGGGTCGGCGGCGCACGCGGTCGGGCGGTACGACGACCGAGACGGTTCACTACGGAAGAAAAACCGCCGTGCTCTCGGTCAGTTGCGCGACTCAGCAGAGTTCGTAGCGCTCTGCGTCCTGGTCGATGAGTTCTCGTTCACAAAGCGTCGAGAGAATACTGTACAGCGAGATTTTCTTCATATTCAGTGAGGATTCGAGTTCGGAGATCGTCGCTTCGCCGTGAGTTGAAAGGAATAGATAGACCAACTTCGCCCGTGGCGATTCGAGTTCAGTCGGCATCGACGGCGTTTCGAGACCGGCTGTCGGTCGTGAGGAAACTGTGTGCTGCATCGTTGTTATTCCAATCTTGTCTTCGACGATAATAAAACCCGCCTACAACGATTGTCGAAACAGGTAACACGTTGTTCGGGCGCGAGCGGCCCTCAGAAGACGGATTGAGGATTTTCGAACGAACGTTCATTCCGGTTTCGCGCTCGAATCGACCCACTCGTTTCGACTCCTGACGATATAGTGAGAGGGTATCACAGGGGAATGGAAGGGGCGGGAATCGAACCACGCGAAGCCGTAAGCCGGAGCGACCGTTCGACGGTCGCTGCCGAATTGCTCTACCACTGAGCCACCCTTCCGATTGAGGCTACGCGACCCCGCCGTATATGAATAACGGCAGAGGGCGTGGTCGTCAGTAGCTACGGATCTTCGGCTCGTAGCGCTTGTTCTCGCCTTCGAGGATGACCGGCTTGAACCACAGTTCGGGCGAGCCGCCGTTCCACGAGAGCAACGTGTGTCGCAGCCAGTCCTCGTCATTGCGCTCCTGGTACTCCTTCCGCCAGTGGGCACCACGGAACTCCTCGCGGGCGAGCGCACCGAGCGTGATCGCCTCCGCCAGGTCGATGATGTTCCGCGTCTCGATCGTGTGGAGCAGATCGGTGTTGAACGTCCGCGACTGGTCGGCGACGCCGACGTCTTCGTAGTCTTCGCGGGCCTCACGGATGTCCCGAAGCGCCTGCTTCAGACTGTCTTCCTCTCGGAAGACGTTGACCTGCTCCGTCATCGACTCCTGCACTTTCGAGCGGATCTCGGCGTGGTTCCGTCCGTCCTCGTTGTCGAGGAGCGACTCCACGCGTGCCATCGCCCGGTCGGTCGCGCGCTCGACCAGCTCGTCGGGCGCGAGGTTCGCGGTGGCTCCGCCGTCGGCGACCGCGTCCCCGGCACCGCCGGAGATGTCTCCCGGATCGACCGGCGTGTCGATGTCGCCAGCGTCCCACTCGCCGCGCTTGCCGGTCGGGATCTCGGCCGTCTTCATATCGCGGCCGGCGGCGTGGTGACCCGCGCGCGCCCCGAAGACGATCAGTTCCGGCAGCGCGTTCCCGCCGAGTCGGTTCGACCCGTGAACCGAGGCACACGCACACTCGCCGGCGGCGTACAGTCCGGAGACGCACGTCTCGCCGTTCTCGTCGGTCTCGATGCCGCCCATCGCATAGTGCTGCCCGGGCTTGACCGGCATCGGTTCCTCGAGCGGATTGACGCCCTCGAAGTCCTCCGAGAGGTGGATGATGTTCTCCAAGCGATCGACGATCCGTTCCTCGCCGAGGTGCCGCATATCCAGGTGGACGTACTCGTCTTCGATCCCGCGGCCCTCGTTGACCTCGGTCAGTTCCGCCCGGGAGACGACGTCCCGAGAGGCGAGTTCACCGTCGTTGTTGGCGTAGCCGTGCTCGAACATAAATCGCTCCCCCTCGGCATTATAAAGGATGCCGCCCTCGCCACGGACGCCCTCAGTGATCAGCACCCCGGTGGACGGGAGCGTCGTCGGGTGGAACTGGATGAACTCCATATCCTCGATCGGCACGCCGGCGCGGTAGGCCATCGCGACGCCGTCACCGGTGTTTGCGACGGCGTTCGTCGTGTGGTTGTACACCTGTCCGAGGCCACCCGTGGCGAGGATGACGCCGTCGCGGGCGCGGAAGCCCTCGATCGATCCCGACTGGATGTCATAGCCGACAACGCCGTGGCAGTCCCGTTCCTCGGGGTCGGGTTCGTCGCTCACCGCGAGGTCCAGGACGTACCACTCGTCGTAGACCTCGATCCCGCGCTTGACCAACTGTTCGTACATCGTGTGAAGCAGTTGGTGCCCCGTCTCTGCGCCCGCGTAGGTCGTCCGCGGGAACGAGAGGCCGCCGAACGGTCGCTGACTGACGGTGCCGTCGTCCTCTCTGGAGAAGGCCATCCCCCAGTGTTCGAGTTGGATGACCTCCTCGGGGCTGTCCTGCGCCAGCGTCTCGATGGCCGGCGCGTCGCCGAGGTAATCCGACCCCTTCATCGTGTCGTACGCGTGGTCCTGCCAGGAGTCGCCCTCCCGGAGCGCCGCGTTGATACCGCCCTCGGCCGCCCCGGTGTGGCTGCGCACCGGGTGTAGTTTCGAGACGATAGCCACGTCGGCCCCTTCTTCCTGTGCCGCGATGGCCGCCCGGAGCCCCGCGCCCCCGGCGCCCACCACGATGACGTCGTGTTCGTGCATAGTTGATCGTAGGGTTACCAAAACTTGAGATTGTTCTTGACCGCTTCGCGCTTGAGTTCCTGGATGTGTTCCGTGAGCGGAATGTCCTTCGGACAGACCTCCGTACAGGAGAACTGCGTCTGGCAGCGCCAGACACCGTGTTCCTGTTCGAGGATCTCGAGCCGCTGTTGTTTCATATCCTCGCCCTCGCGCTCGTCCATCGTGAAGCGATACGCCTTGTTGAGCGCGGCCGGGCCCAGATACTCGTTATCGCCGGCGGCGATATTACAGGAGGACATACACGCCCCACACCAGATACATCGCGTCGACATCTTCACCTTCTCGCGGTTCTCCCGGCTCTGCTTCTGCTCTTCGAGTTCACCTTCGGGGAGGTCGTTCGTCTGGAAGTACGGCTCGACGGCTTCCATCTGGTCGTAGAAGTGCTCCATATCCACGACCAGATCCTTCACGACCTCGGCGTGAGGCAGCGGTTCGATGCGGACCGGTTCTTCGAGATCCGCGAGTTGCGTCTTACAGCAGAGTCGCTGTTTCCCGTTGACGAACATCGCATCCGAGCCACAGATCGCCTGCCGGCAGGAGTGCCGGAACGTGAGGCTCGAATCGTACGTGTCGCGGGCGTACATCAGCGCGTCGAGGACGGTCATCCCCTTCTCGAAGGGAACGTGGAAGTCGTCGAAGCGCGGCTCTTTCTTCCCCGCAATCTCGGGGTCGTAGCGGAACACTTTCAGCTGGTACGTGTCCTCGCCGTCGAGGGCTTTCTCGGCGTCCTCCGCCTGGCCTTCGCCCTCTTCGGCGCGCTCGCGCTTCTTCTGTAGACGACGCTCTCGTGCCTGCGACGTCGGTTCGACCTCGGCGGCGGACGATTCCTCGTCGGCCTGTTCTGGAAGTTGCGTGCTCATTGTGTTAGATCGGGACGCCTCCGGCCCACGCGAGTGCGGTTCTGACACCCTGGACGATCAGGACGACGCTCGCGGCCCCGAGGACCACTTTGGTGGCGGTCTTCTGGGTCCCGGAGATGCCCTGGTTCACGAGGGCGTTGTAGACTCCGTTGACGCCGTGGAACGTCGCTGTCAGGAGAAAGAGGATCATCAGCGAGAAGTACGTGAGTTCCTGCATCCGCCCTTGCGACATCGCGAAGGTCACCTCGTCGGCGTGGTGCACGAAGTGCAGGAGGAAGAAGTGGAACGCCAACACGACCACGAGGAACGCGGCCGTAAGGCGTTGCCAGAGCCACCGGCGGCCGCCGCGCCGGAACGATGAGTATCGTTCGGCCATCAGCCGAACACCCCCGCGAGGAACGTCGGCACGCTCGCGACGACGATTGCGCCCGTCAGGAGCAGCGACGCGTAGAAGCTCTTGTCCTGAGACCCGAGTCCGATGCCGAGGTCGACGAACAGCAGTCGAAGCCCGTTCAGGATGTGGAAGACGGCGACAGCGAGGAGGCCGACTTCCAGAAGTCGGACGACGAGTAAACTCTCCAGCGACTGGATAGTCGTCGTGTACGCATCCGGGCTCGTCAGCGCCGTCGACAGCACGGCAATGTGAGTGAAGAGATAGCCCACGAGCACCCAGCCCGTGAACTTGTGGAACACCCAGGCCCACATTCCGGCCGAGAACTCCCGCCAGCGACCGAAGTCCTCGATGAGGCCCCGATTGTAAGACTGACTCATACTCTTGTGAACCTGTGGACGGACCCACTATAGACCTTACGTGTACGGGGCCCTCTCAGGTCCGACAATTCTCCGAGCACGCGGCACTCTCGCCGGAACTCTGGCCCACCGAGTCGGTTCGCACTAGAGGCTGGTGACCGGCGCAGTGTCACCCGACTGGACCCGCTCGACGACCGCCTGCACGCTCGGCTCGAGTTCGACGAGGTGACACAGGGGGTTCCCCGGATAGACGACCGGGTTTTCGAGGACGCCGACGAGCAGCCCAGTGAACGGTGCTTCGACCGCGACGTTGTCGCTCTTGAACGGGTCGGTGAGCGTGCAGATCCGCTCGCCTTCCTCCACCAGCGACCCGCGGTCGGCGTGCATATCGACGATCCCACCCGCGTCCGCGCGAATCCACGTCTTCTCATTCCCGTCGTCGATGACGGTTCGCCATCCCGGCCAGCGAACAGCCGAGGACTCTCGGAATCCGTACTCGGCGAAGACGCTTTCGACGCCCCGGAGCGCCTCGTCGATCAGGCCGCGCTGAAACCGGTGGGCCTCACCCATCTCGATTGTCACGGTGGGGACGCCCACTGCGGCCGCCTCGGTCCGGAGCATCCCGCTCGACCCCTCGCTGTCGATGATGACGTTCGACCCGAAGGCCCGCGCCAGGCGTGCCACGTCCGTGTCGGACATATCCGCCCGGACGTGCAACATATTCGTTCGCCCGCGGGTAGAGGTGTGAAAGTCCAGGCCGTAATCGCAGGGCTTGATGAAATTCTCGAAGATCCTCGCGGCCATCCGTCTGGCGCTGGTGGAGTCCTCGTGACCGGGGAACGAGCGGTTCAGATCCCGATCGTAAATCGGCAGGTAGCGTTGCTGGGCCAGGAACCCCGGAACGTTGAGGACCGGCAGACAGACCAGCGTCCCCGCCAACTCCGAGAGGTCCCACTCGTGGGCCACCTCGCGGACGACCTCGATTCCGTTGAGTTCGTCTCCGTGAGCCGCCGCCGAGAGGAATATCCTGGGCCCCGAGCGTTCGCCGTTGATGATCGTCACGGGGATACGAACCGGGTCCCCGAGGTAGGTCTCGCTGATTCCGTACCGGACGTTCTGCCGCTCGCCCTGACGGACCTTCCCGCCGTCGTACGTGAAGGTCCCGTCGCTGCTCATACCCGCCATCAGATACCCGACTTCTTAAACGCTCGTACCGCCACCTCCATCACTCGAACTGCCCCGGAACTCGACTCGTACCGGCACCTCTTTGCTCGCCTGGTGACACACGATTGTATATGTCTGCCTCCACGGAGGACGACCCCGTCCGAGTCGGCGTCCTCTCGCTGCACAACAGCAAAGAGACGAAGGCTATTCTCAACGCCGTCGACGATCTGGGGCACGACGGGATCTGGCTTCGCCGCGAGAACACCGCGGTGTCTGTCGAGGATGGGGACGTCACAATCGAACCCGAGGTCGACATCGTCGCAAACCGGTTGCTGCTCTCGAACACCGAGGAACCGGCCGAACTGCTCGGACTGGCGACCACCTTCGAGCGAATCCGCCCGATGCTGAACGATCCCGCCGCCGTCCTCACCGCGGTCCACAAGTTCGCAACGGCGGCGACGCTCGCCAACTGGAACATTAGGGTGCCCGACGCGCTGCTGGCTCTGTCGAACAACCGCCTGAACCAGAGCCGTGAGCGGTTCGGGGACGTGGGCGTCTACAAGTCCGCGATCGGCACCCACGGCGGAGGGACCTGGAAGGTCGATCTCACGGACCCCGTGAACCCGAAGGTCGGCAATCGTCAGGCGTTCCTTCAGGACCTCATCGACCGCGACGATCAGAAACACCGCGACCTCCGGGTGTACGTCGTCGATGGACAGGTCATCGGCGCGATGTACCGGTACGCACCGGAGGGAGAGTGGCGAACCAACGTTGCGCTCGGCGGCGACGTTCTCAACGCCACCGACGATATGCCGACGAAGGCGCGCGAGACCGCCCTCTACGCGACAGAAGTGATGGGGCTGGACTACGTCGGTGTCGACCTCATCGAGGGCGAGGACGGCTGGTTCGTTCTCGAGGTCAATCCCACTGCCGGGTTCCGCGGCCTCCACCGTGCGACCGGGCAGAGCCCCGCGCCCTACATCGCCAAACTCGCAATCGAGCAGGTGGGCGGCGAGGTCGACGACGACCGGGTGGAAGAACTGTCCGCGACGCTCGACGACTCCCGGCCCGCGGGAATGCCGCGCACCGACGCCGGATCGGCCGGAGAGCGTCCGACGATCGGATACATCGAGGAAGTCGTCGTCTCCGGGACCAGCGGGTCGACGCAGGCGCTCGCGAAGTCCGACACCGGCGCGACCCGCACGAGCATCGACACGTCGCTGGCGGCCGAAATCGGCGCAGGACCGATCAAGAGTATGACGCGGGTTCGATCCGGGTCGGTGAAGTCCGGAAAGGCCCGACCGGTGGTCGACCTCGTGATCGGCATCGGCGGCACCCAGCACACCGTGACGGGGAGCGTTGAGGACCGCTCACATATGGAGTACCCGCTCCTCCTGGGCCGCGACATCCTCCAACATTATCAGGTCGACGTCACACGCCGAACCGATCATCCCGGAGCCGACGGCGCTGACCGGGAAGAGGAGTATCTGGAGTAACGCTCGGGACGTTCGGCTCCCGAACGCGGTCTCCGAGGGTCAGCCGTAATCGCCCCGCCCGACGGATCAGGAGGCGAACTGTGGTGAGCAGTCAGATTGTTCAGTCGAGTGGCACAGCGGGACGGTTCCACAGGTTCAAAAGTCGGTCGATCGCCGGACACCGGCGACCGTGGTCGGCAGATTTCACCACTGTGTCCGGATGGAATCAGTTCTCATTTCCGAAATCGGGCGCACATTCTTAAGTTAAGAGGGCCCAACCCTTGCGTAGATGGCCAAGGAGCAGGCCGATGGACTGCCCGAGAAACTCGACGCCTGGGTGGCAGAGCGAGCGACTGCAACGGGCGAGTCGCGTCAGGAGGTGCTCCGCCAACTGCTCGCAGCACACCGGTTACTCGACGAGCATCCCGAACTGCTCGACGGCGACGAGTCGGCTGACGACGTTGCCGTCGACGGCGCGTTGGAGATTGCGTCAGGGTCGCTTGCGGCGGAGATCAACAGCATCGAGTCTCGCGTGGCTGCGCTCGAAGCCGACCTCGACGAGCAGATCGCCGACGTCCGCGACCGGGTGATTCAGGTCAAGCGTGAGGCCGACGCGAAGGCACCGGTCGATCACGATCACCCGGAACTGGACCGCCGGATGACCGAGGGCTTCGAGAACTACGAGGAGATTCTGACCCATCTGACGGACGCCACGGAGGACCACAATCATAAACTGAGCCGGCTGGCTGGAACCATCGTCGATCTGCGCGATCGACTCACCGAACTCGAACAACGGTCGAACGAGCGGTCCGCAGCCGCCGAGTTACGACGCGAGGCCAACCGACACGGAATCGTGGCCGCAGAGTGCGAATCCTGCGGCGAAACCGTCCGACTCGGACTACTCGACAGTCCGCGTTGTCCCCACTGTGAGGCCACGTTCGAGGAAGTCGACCCCAAGCGTGGCTTCTTTGGGTCCAATACGCTCACCGTCGGACAGCGTCCGGCGCTTGTCGCAGCGGACTCGACACCGACCGACGAAGGGTCCCCGGTCGAGCAGGTTGCAGACGGGGAATCGGCCGAATCCGGTGAGCAGGAGGAGTCCACGAAAGACGACGAACCCGCAGACAGGGCAACTGCAGAAGCCAAGGCCCCGTTCACGTTCGACCAGCAGACAGTGGCGGACGACCCGCCCGAGTCAGAACGCGACGACGAACGTGACCACGGGATCGATCCCGACGGGAGAACGGGGGCGACCGATCGATGAGTGACGAGCCGAACGGGTCGGATCCGACGCTCCCGAGCGACCCGAATGACGGCGACGACGATGCGTCCGAATCTCACGTCGACGACGTGTCCGATCGTCGCCTCGACGAGCAAGAATCCGAATACGAAGCCCCGTCGGAAGCGGCACCGCTCGCCGACCTGGCGGAACGCGTCTCGGAGCGTCACGGGGAGCCAAACACCACGCGGGGTGCAATGTCAGTCAACGAAACCGAGGGGGACGGCCCGACGGCCGACGTTGAGGAGGGGCCGTTCGAGGAGGTGTCCGTGGGCGACATCGACGAAGAGGAGCTGTGGGCGTCGCTTGAGGAGTCCGACGAGCCGACGGCCGCAATCGGGGCGGACGCATCCGCCGAGGCGGTGACGCCGGACGCCGGTCCGTCCGTGGAAGCGACCGAACACGTCGTCGCCAAGGAAGTATACTGCCAGCGGTGTCCACACCTCGACGACCCGCCGGACCTGGCGTGCACTCACTCGGGGACCGAAATCGTGGCGGTCACCGACTCCGATCACTTCCGAGTGCGGAACTGCCCGATGGTCGACGAGTGATTCGGGGTCCGTCCGGCCCCGGGGGTTTCGCTGATCTGATCGGGCAATCACCGAACGCTTTTGCTCCTATAGGCACATCATATTATATGTCGTTCGCTCGCCGGGGGGACGACGTGCGGGCCGAACTCGGGGCCCTCGCTTCGCAGGTTCACCCGGTGTTTATGATGCCGCCGCTTGCCTCCAGTGCATTCGGCGCGCTGCTCGCGGGGACCGTCGCACCGGCGCCGCTCGTCCTCCACGCTTTCGCGGCGTTCTTCGCCGTATACACTGCACACCTGAAAGACGGCTACGTCGACTTCTACGTCCGCGACGAGGACGACGATCACCCAATGACTGAGACCGGTTGTCGGCGCGCCATTCTGCTTGCGACGCTCGGCTTCGCGGGGGTGACAGTCGCAATCGGGTCGCTCGTTGGCCTCGTGGCTGCGGTACTCACCGTTCCGATGTGGCTGCTTGGCTTCCTTCACGCACCGCAGTTCGACACCCACCCGGTGACGACGACCCTGGGGTATCCCCTGGGTATCGGGCTCGCCATCCTCGGCGGGTATGCCGCCCAGACCGGTCAGATCGCTGTCCGCCCGCTCGCGTTCTCGCTGGTCTTTCTCGTGATTCTGGCCGGGGTGAAGATCGTCGACGACTCCCAGGACTACGCGTACGATCGCTCAATCGGCAAGCGGACGGTCGCCGTCGCGCTGGGGCAAACGCGCGCCCGTAGACTGGCGTACGCCCTCTTCTACGCCGGTGGGACCCTGGTCGTGATTTTCAGCGTCTCGAGCATATTCCCGGCTGCGGCGTCGCTGGCGGTGGTCGCGTTCGCCGCCGTCGTCCTGTTCGCTGATCGGGCCGGAGCGACGGTAGCGACGATGCTGCTCGTCCGGGGGACGTACGTCTTTCTCGCGTTCCTCGTCGCTGCCGTCTGGTACCGCCCGCTTGTCGGGGTCCCGCTTCCGGACATCGGCGTGCTCGGTCCGTTCACGTATCTCGCGACCGAATTCGTGTTCGGCCTGTTCGCGCTCGCGTTGCTACTCCGCGCCAAGGCGCTCGTCCGCGCAGGGGTGACGGTGCTGGCGCTCTATCCGCTCGCGTACGTTTGGGACTGGTACACGCTCACGGTCGGCGTGTTCGCGATCCGCCTGCGAACCGGGGTGGACCTGTTCGGCATTCCGATCGAGGAACACCTGTTTATGATCGTGGTCCCGGCACTGGTGATCGGATTGCACGAGACGCTGCACGGTCATCTTCGACCGGAAGCGTGACCGCAGACGACGACCGTCCCGAGAGACACTTGTGTCTCGGTGCGGAAGGGTCGGTAAATGCAGTTCTGCGACGAGTGCGGCTCGATGATGGTTTCGAAAGACGGAGAGATGGTCTGCACCAACGAGGACTGCGACGCGCGTGCCGCACAGGATCAGGAACTGGCCGAACAGTTCGTTTCGACCGAGTCCCAGACCGACGGCGACGTCATCGAGACGACCGAGGACGCGAACTTCGAGGGCAAGCCAACGGCCACCGACGTGACCTGCGATCAGTGTGGCAACGGCGAAGCGTGGTACACGATCAAACAGACCGGGTCGGCCGACGAGCCGCCGACGCGTTTCTTCAAGTGCACCGAGTGCGGCCACCGCTGGCGGGGGTACAACTGACCCGTCGGAGTGATCCGAACGGGGGATTATTACTCCCGGCTCGCGAACGTCCGCCTATGGCCCTCCCCCGCCCGCTCCCCGACGAGTTCCGCCTCTGGTACCTCCTCGACGTCGCCGCGTTCGTCGTCGGCGTCTGGACCTGGTTCCGACAGTCGTCGGATTCGGTAGCCGACCTGCTCTCTCTGGACCCGTTGTTGATCGCCCTCGCGACCGTCTCTGGCCTGTTGGCGGTTTTCATCCTCCGCGTCACAGTCGGGAACCTCTGGGGGTACGCTGTCGAATACGCGAACGCCGGCGGCGAGTGGACTGATCTGCCGTTTCTCGCTACCTTTGGTATCGGCGCCGCGGGTGCGATCGTCGCCTACGTCGCGACGTCGAGTCTCGGCACGGCGGCGTGGGCGGGTTTCTGGACGTTCGCTTTCGGGGCGGTCGGGGTCGGAATCGTCGTCCACCTCGCCACGGGCTACCGCGAAGCGTCGGCTTGATCCAGCAGAAACGCCACGACTGCGGAGGCGACTGCCGTCTCTCGACTCACGAAGAAGTGTCCTGCATCGAATTCGGTAACGGTGTGGCCGGACTCTCGGGCAACAGCGGCGACAGCGTCGGCGTCAACGACGTGGTCGCGGGTGCCGTAGAACACGCCAACTCGCAGGTCAGGAGGAACCTCCCTGAGTTCGGCGACGACGTCCGTCTCGACGGTGCCGGACGAAGCGGCCGTTTCCGAGTCACGGCTCTCTTGACTACCCAGACTGGCCGGCGGTGCCACCGCGGCCACGGCGTCGACGTTTGCGCCACGGGCCGCCGCTGCGAGCGCGACCCCAGCACCGAAACTGTAGCCGAACAGCGCCACGCTGTCGTATCGCTCTCGGGCCCACTCGACGACGGCGGTGGCGTCGACCCGCTCACCTCGCCCCCGATCCCACGCGCCGTAATCGAAGCGCAGGCAGTCGACGCCGCGGCTGCCGAGCCCGTCGCTCATCGCGGTCAACCGCTGGTCGCTCCGACTGCCGCCGTGTCGCGGATGTGGCGGGCACGCGACGACACACCTGCTCGACTGCGTTTCGTCGCTGTCTCTCTCTCGCGCCCGGTCGAGCGTTCCGCGAGCGTCGCGGGAGCCGGGAACGAATATCGTCTCGGTCACTTCCCCCGCGTTCGGCACGTGGGCTTTTAACTCCGGCGTGCCCTAACGAGACTATGGGAATCCTCTCACGCGCGTCCTACGTGGTCCGATCGAAACTGAACTCCCTCCTCAACCGCGCCGAGGACCCTTCGGAGACGCTCGATTACTCCTACGAGCAGATGCGTGACGAACTGCAGGACGTAAAGCAGGGAATCGCGGATCTGACGACGCAGAAGAAGCGACTCGAGATCCAGAAGCGCCGGCTTGAGGAGAACGTCGAGAAGCACAACGAGCAGGCCCGCGAGGCTGTCCGGCAAGACCGCGACGACCTCGCCCGGCAGGCGCTAGAAAAGAAGCAGGCGAAAATGAACCAGATCGAAGAACTGGAGGGACAGATCGCCGAACTCCAGTCGACTCAGGAGAATCTCGTCGACAAGAAGAACGAACTCCAGAACCGCATTGAGGAGTTCCGCACGAAGAAGGAGACGATGAAGGCTCGCTACGAGGCGGCCGAAGCGTCTTCTCGGGTCTCGGAGGCACTGACCGGTGTCGGCGATGAGATGGAGGACACCTCGCGCGCCATCGAGCGCGCCGAGGAGCGCACCGACGAGATGGAGGCGCGCTCGGAAGCGATGGACGAACTCGTCGACACGGGGGCGTTCGACGACGCGATGTCTGATAAGGACAACATCGACCGCGAACTGGAGAGCGGGCGGACGGCATCGGAAGTTGACACTGAACTGGAAACGTTGAAAGCCGATGTTGACGGGGGCGGAAGTTCCGGAGACGCCGACGCCGAGGCGTCCGCGGAATCGAGCGACAGTTCTGTCGAAGACGTCGAGAGCGTCGACGAGGTCGACGTCTCCGACTCGGCGGTCGAGGCCGAACTTGAGGAACTGAAAGACGACGACGCGTAGGCCAACCCTGGCTTCTTTATGTCCGGTTCTGCAACGGCGGATCAGATGGGAACCTCCTCGCGCTCGGAGTCGGAACCGGACGATACGATGCGACAGCGCGGCGAGGAGAATCGACTGAAACTCTGGATTCTGCTCGAAGCGAACCGCTGGGTCGTCGCCGGAGCCGCCAGCGCGGTCTTCTTTGCTGGGGTGATCGCGGCGGCGGCGATTGCACCAGGACGACTCGCCGACTCGGGCGACCCGGTCGAGACGCTGTTTCAGGGTCTCGTGACCGCGACGATCACCAGTGTGACGCTCGTCGTGTCGATCAACTCGCTCGTCCTCTCACAGGAACTCGGCACGCTCGGAGACCAGCGCGACCGTATGAAGGGCGCGATGTCGTTCCGCCGCGACGTCGAAGACGAACTCGGTCTCGATGCTGCGCCCGCGACGCCCGCGGCCTTCCTGCAACGGCTCGTCGGGGCTGTCGAGACACGCGCAGAGCGACTCCAGGACGCAGCAGACGGGGTGACGGTCGACGGCCGCATCAGCACATACGCCGACGACCTCCGCCGACACGCCACCGAGATCAGCGACGATCTCTCGGGCCAGCAGTTCGGCACCTTCGGAGTACTCTCGGTAGCGCTCGATTTCAACTACTCCTGGAAGGTTCAGGAGGCGCGTCGTCTGCGAGGGGAACTCCCGACCGCTCGCTCCGACGGGGCGGCCGATACCGAGGGGACCAGTGGCGTCGACGACCTCAGGGCGCGTCTCGACGACATCGTGTCGGTGCTGACGACCTTCGGTCCCGCGCGGGAGCATTTCAAAACGCTGTATTTCCAGTGGGCCCTCGTGGACCTCTCGCGAGCGATGCTCTACAGCGCGATCCCCGCGCTTGCAGTCGCCGCGAGCACACTTTTGTTTCACGATGCGCTCGTCTCGCTCGCGGGATCGACGCTGGGTATCGACCACTCCGTCTGGATCGTTACGCTCGCGGCGTCGGTCTCGCTCGTCCCGTTCGCGATTCTGCTCTCGTTCGTCCTCCGGATCGGGACAGTCGCAAAACGGACGCTCTCGATCGGCCCCTTCATCCTCAGGACGACCGGCGGAAGCGAGACGGTCGCGTCCGACAGCAGTGACGGAACCCCGGACGCCGACGAATAGCCACGCAGTCGATAGTATCAGTACCCACCGGTCTCCACTCCAACGTATGACTGAAACGACCGACGCGGTCCGCGCGGCACTCGATCCGGACCACTGCGCGGCGTTTGAAGCGCGGGTCGGGGCCGAGGCGGCGGCGCTCCAGCGGGCGATCCGTGAGGGCGCTTTCGACGCGTCACACTTCGCTGTCGGCCTCGAACTTGAGGGGTACGTCGTCGATGGCGCGGGGCGACTCGCAACGGCACCTGAACGCCTTTTCGACACTGACGGGTGCAGCCGCGAGTTAGGGGTACACAACGCCGAGTTACACACCGACCCCGACGTGGTCTCGGGCGCGGGACTCCGCCGACAGTTCGAGGAGTTGCGTGCGACGCACCGGAACGTTCGAGCGGCGCTCGAAGACGACGGTCTGGATTTCGTTCTCGACGCGATGTGGACACGCGAACCTGAGATGGGCTCGCTCGAGTATCTCGAGGTAGGCGAGGAAACTGACGGTGTCTTCCTCTCGACACATATGCGTACGGTGCCGCGGTACATCGCGCTCGATCAGGAGATCCGGCGGCGAAACGGCGGGGTGATCGAGATGGACCTCCCGGGGCTCTCAGAGACCAGTTCGATGCTCGTCGAGTCGCTGGCGACCTCGATGCAGCCACATCTTCAGGTCCCCGATCCCGACGACATCCCCGCGTATCTGAACGTCGCGACCCGGACGATGGGCCCGATTCTCTCGCTGACGGCCAATTCGCCGTTCCTGCCGGCGGACCGATACGAGTCCGACCTGGGATCCGACGTGCTCGACCGCACGCCGCACGAGTTGCGGGTGCCGATCTTCGAGCGGTCCGTCGAGGAGGGGTCGAGCAAGTGTCGACTTCCTCGTGACGTGGACTCGATCGACGCCGTGATCGACCGAATGGCCGACGATCCGACCCTCGTGGCCGTACCGGACCTCATCGACGAGCACACAGAAGCTGCCGTGAGGAGCGTCAAGGACTCCGAAGATGTCGAGAACGACGCTGACGAGGCCGCTGATGGGGACGACGCCGACGAGTTCTCCGCTTTCGCAGCGAAACGCGGCACGTACTGGCGCTGGGTCAGGCCGGTCTTTGGCGGCGACATCCCCCGCGATCCGGACGGGGAACACCTCGCTGCGGCCGACCGGAATTCGGTCCGACTCGAGTACCGACCGCTCCCGACGCAACCGACGCTCAGGGACACTGTCGGCGTTCAGGCCCTGGTCGTGGGCGTGCTTCGTGGGGTTGACGTGGCGGATCATCCGCTCGCGGAACTCCCGTGGGAAGATGCCCGGGCGTCTTTTTACGCGGCGGTCGATGACGGCCCGGACGCGGATCTTCACTGGGTGACGGCCGACGGCGACGCGACGACGACGACAGCGGATATCTACGACGAACTGTTCTCGCTGGCCCGTCGCGGACTGACGGCGTTCGGTGTCGATGCGGCGTCGATCGACTGGGCACTCGATCCGATCGAGGCGCGACGACAAGCGAGGTTCCCGTCGCCGAGTGCGTGGAAGCGCGCCCGGGCCCGAGACGCACGACGGGAGGGGGCCTCGCTTCCGGACGCGATTCGGGAGATGCAGGCGGCCTACGTCGACCGGGCGGCGGATGGCGTTCCGTTCGCGGAGTGGTAACGCTGCTTGGCGCGGGGACCGCGGACTACGCGCTCTCCCCGGTCACTTCGTCGAGGCGCTCGAAATACGACTCTCGTGGGATCTGGTATGCGTCGCGGTAATCGACCGCCCCCGCGGCGAAGCGCCTCGCGAGGTCGTAGGCCCCGTCGATCGCCGCGTCCCGGCTTTCGTAGGACTCAGTGACTGCCTCGATTTCCGGTTCCAGCGTGAGGACGACGTGCCAGGTCGACGTCGGCCGTCGGGATGCGCCCGGACGCGGTGCTCGCGATCGGTTCGAGATCAGGATCGTCGGGAGGCACTCCGCAGGGAGCCCTTCCCGCTCGTTGAAAACGTCCGGGCGGAACACGAGGATCCGTCGGCCCCGCGGTTCGTCGTTCCAGAGCGTCCATCCGTCCGGTGGCTCGTCGACCGGCGACTCGTCAGGTGACTCACGCATACGCCTCAGTTCTGTCTGGCGCTACAAATATCGTGGCCTCAGCGCCGATTCGGTGACCGCGTGGGCACGGATGGCGGAATCGAGGGAAGGCTTATGTGTGTGTGCCCCTCACACACATCCAGTCTCGGTCGATCGGATCGAGCGACTACCCAGCACGCACCAAATGTCGGATCCCGACGTTTTGTCGCTCTACGACGCCTTAGTCGCTGTCGCCTTGCGCCGTACCGTTGCCGCGTGAACATATAACCGTCCGCGTTCCACCGATATCGTGAACGCGCGACGCTGCTCGCCGCCGGCCGCCCGAACGCCGGCCCACGTCGCTCCCGAGACGGAGAAACAATGAACGGTGACAGAGCAACCCTCGAATCCCTGAGTCGGCAGTACAAGGACTCGGTGCCCGAAGACCTTCGCGAAGCGAAATCGTTCGGCTGGTACCTCGACGCGGTATACGAGGACCCCCGGATCGCTCGCAACGCCCACCAACGGGTGGCCGATATGTTCGATCACTACGGCACTGAATACGACGAAGACGCCGGTGTGGTCGAGTATCGAATGGCCGCGGAGGACCCACTGCACGACGGCGAGAACACCTTCTACGGTCGGGAGGTCCACGAGTCGATCCACGAGTTCGTGAACAAAGTGAAATCCGGTGCGCGGGGTCTCGGCCCCGAGAAGCGGATCAAACTGCTTCTGGGCCCGGTGGGCTCCGGGAAGTCGCACTTCGACTGGATGGTTCGCCGATACTTCGAGGACTACACGACGACCGACGCGGGCCGGATGTACACCTTCCGGTGGACGGATCTCTGCGACGTCATCCGGGATCAGGATCCCGAAGACGACGTCGTGACATCGCCGATGAATCAGGATCCGCTCGTCCTCCTCCCGCAAGAGCAGCGCGACGGAGTGATCGAGCGACTCAACGAGACGCTGGACGCCCCGTACACGATCCGGAACGACCAGACGCTCGATCCAGCTTCGGAGTTCTACCTCGACAAACTACTCGCACACTACGACGACGACCTCGAGGAAGTCCTGAATAACCACGTCGAGATCGTCAGACTCGTCGCGAGCGAGAACAAGCGCCAGTGCGTCGAGACGTTCGAACCGAAAGACAAGAAGAACCAGGACGAAACCGAACTCACCGGCGACGTCAACTACTCGAAGTTGGCCGTCTACGGGGAGTCCGACCCGCGAGCGTTCGATTACTCCGGCGCCTTCTGTAACGCCAACCGCGGGCTGTTCTCGGGCGAGGAACTGCTGAAGCTGCAGCGAGAGTTCCTCTACGACTTCCTGCACGCCTCCCAGGAACAGACGATCAAGCCGAAGAACAACCCCCGCATCGACATCGACCAGGTGATCGTCGGCCGGACCAATATGCCCGAGTACAGAGAGAAAAAGGGCGACGAGAAGATGGAGGCGTTCAACGACCGGACGAAGCGGATCGACTTCCCCTACGTGCTCGAGTACGACGAGGAAGCCGAGATCTACCGGAAAATGCTCCGGAACGCCGACGTGCCCGATATGCACATCGAACCCCACGCCCTGGAGATGGCGGGGCTGTTCGGCGTGCTCACCCGGATCACGGAACCCGATGACAACGTCTCGCTCGTCCAGAAAGCGAAGGCGTACAACGGCGAGGTTGACGAAGGCGACGACGTCGACGTCAGAAAACTCAGAGAGAGCGGGGAGGAAAGCGCCGACATCGCCGAAGGAATGAACGGCGTCTCCGCGCGCTTCATCGGCGACGAGATCGCTGAGGCGATTATGGACTCGACCCATCGCGACCGGTCGTACCTCTCGCCGCTGTCGGTGTTCTCACACTTCGAGGCGAACCTCGAGAACCACGGATCGATCCCCGAGGAGAACCTCGATCGCTACTACCGCTATCTCGAACTCGTCCGCGAGGAGTACAAAGAGCGGGCGATCGAGGACGTTCGCCACGCGCTTGCGTACGACCTCGACGAGATCCAGCGGCAGGGCGAGAAGTATATGGATCACGTGATGGCGTACATCGACGACGACACGGTCGAGGACGAACTCACCGGCCGGGAGCAGGACCCCGACGAGACGTTCCTCCGCTCCGTCGAGGAGAAACTCGATATTCCGGAGGATCGCAAGGACGACTTCCGGCAGGAGGTCTCGAACTGGGTGTCCCGTCGCGCCCGCGACGGCACGTCCTTCGACCCGCAGGACAACGACCGGCTGCGCCGAGCGCTCGAGCGCAAACTCTGGGAAGACAAGAAGCACAACATCAACTTCTCGGCGCTGGTCAGCGCGAACGAACTCGACGACGACGAGCGTAGCGCTTGGATCGACGCGCTGATCGGACAGGGCTACTCGCCCGAGGGAGCCAAGGAGGTGCTCGAGTTCGCCGGCGCGGAGGTGGCAAAGAGCGAACTTGAGGGGTAAGATGAGTTCACACACCGACGTTGCGCGAGAGTATCTCGATCGCGCCGATGACCACCTCCGCGGGACGTACGAGGAGCCGATGAGCCTCGCAGCCTACGTCGATGCCGCCTTCGAGCGGCCGTCGATCGCTGCGCACGCCTCGAAGTACCTACTTGACGCCATCGAGTCAATGGGGACGCGCGAGGTGCTGGAAGAAGGGGAGACGCGCGAGCGCTACCGCTTCTTCGACGACCCCGCGAACGAGGGCGAGCACGCCGTGCTGGGGAACACGGAGGTCTTGAACCGCTTCGTCGACGACCTCCGGACGATCGCCGCCGGACGGGGTAAATCCGAGAAGATCCTCTGGTTCGACGGCCCGACCGCCACCGGGAAGTCGGAACTGAAGCGGTGTCTGATTAACGGGCTCCGCGCGTACTCCCGAACCGACGCCGGGCGGCGCTACACCGTCGAGTGGAACGTCGCCACCGGCAGCGAGACCCGCGGCCTCTCCTACGGCGGCGAGGCCGGACCGGAGCGGGAGGACGACTGGTACGAGAGCCCCGTGCAGGCACATCCGCTCTCGGTGTTCCCCGACGACGTCCGTTCGGAGGTGCTCGACGGCCTGAACGACAAGTCCGGCGACCACGTTCCGGTCACGGTCGAAAACGACCTCGATCCGTTCTCACGCGAGGCCTACGAACACCTCGAAGAGCAGTACCGCCGGGACGGCACGCGAGATCTGTTCTCGGCCGTCACGGACCCGACGCACCTCCGCGTGAAGAAC
This sequence comes from Halobellus sp., assembly GCF_042218505.1. Taxonomy (NCBI): domain Archaea; kingdom Methanobacteriati; phylum Methanobacteriota; class Halobacteria; order Halobacteriales; family Haloferacaceae; genus Halobellus; species Halobellus sp. The sequence goes on along the minus strand of NZ_JBDGQZ010000048.1, from coordinate 6,618 downwards.
TACGTCGTCGACGTCGGAAAGGGAATCGGCGTTCTCCACTCCGAGGACGACGGTTCGCCGAAAGAGCGACTCGTCGGGTCGTGGATGCCGGGGATGCTCCGCGAACTCGATTCGCGGGGGCGGAAGAACCCGCAGGCGTTCAGTTACGACGGCGTTCTCTCGCAGGGCAACGGCCTCCTCACCATCGTCGAGGACGCCGCCCAGCACGCGGACCTGCTGCAGAAACTCCTGAACGTCCCCGACGAGGGCCACGTCAAACTCGACAAGGGGATCGGGATGGACGTCGACACCCAACTGCTGATCATCTCGAACCCCGACCTCGACGCCGAACTCGATAAGTACGCTGATCGAAACGGCCGCGACCCGCTGAAGGCGCTCAAGCGCCGACTCGACAAGCGCGAGTTCCGCTATCTCACGAACATCTCGCTGGAAGCAGAGTTGATCCGCCGGGAACTCACCGACGAGACCGCCGTCTGGGACGTCGAGGACGAAGCGGACCTGCGCGAGCAGATCCGCGCGCCGCTCGAAATCGACGTTCGGAGTGCCGCGGGCACGGTCGACACCCGAGAACTCGCCCCGCACACGATCGAAGCGGCGGCGATGTACAGCGTCCTCACGCGACTCGACGGCGACGACGTCCCCAACGGATACGACCTCGTCGACAAGGCGTTGCTCTTTGACTTCGGCTACATTCAGGAGGGCGACACCCGGACGGTCATCGACGAGTTCGATTTCGAGGGCGAAGAGGGCGTCCACGGCATCCCGGTCACTTACACCCGCGACATCATCGCGGACTTGCTTCACGAGGACACGGGCCGCCGTCACGCTGATCTCGACGTCGAGCGCGTCGTCCTCCCCGAGGATGTCCTCGATGCGATGGCCGACGGCCTCCGCGATGCCCCCGTCTTCTCGCGCTCTGAGCGCGCGGAGTACGAGGGCCGCGTGACCCAGGCCAAAGAGCACGTCCTCGAACAACAGGAGTCAGACGTCCTCTCGGCGCTGTTAGCGGACCGCTCGGTCGATCGGGATACCGTCGCCGAGTATGTCGAGCACGTGTACGCTTGGGCTGGCGACGAGCAGGTCGAGACAGCACGCGGGCCGGTCGATCCCGACCCGCTCCTGATGAAACTGTTCGAGACCGAACAGTTAGGTCGCTTCACCGATGGCGACTACCTGTCGAATCAGCCGACGAAGGAAGTCAAAGACTTCCGTCGGGATAAGGTCATCACGGCGCTGAACCGCTACGCCTGGGAGAACCGCGACGAGGGCTTCACCGTCGACGACGTGGAACTCTCGGAGATCCCCGTCATCAGATCCGTGCTCGACGCCTACGACTGGGACGACGTCAAGCGGCTGTATGAGGACTTCGATCCGGATCAGTGGGAAGATCCGCCGGAGAACACCGAGACGGCGCGGCTGAAGGCACAGACGATCGACGAACTGACTGATCGCGGCTACACCGAGGCGTCCGCCGAACTGACGAGTCGCGCGGTGGTCCGGGAGGTGCGTCACCGATGGGACTGAGAGAAGATCTCGAACGGTTCCGCGAAATCGGTGAGGAGCGGCGTGAGGATCTGGAGTCGTTCATCCGCTACGGCGACTTAAGCGGCTCTCAATCGGACAAAATCCAGATCCCGATCAAGATCGTCGACCTTCCGGAGTTCGCGTACGACCGCCTGGACAAAGGCGGCGTCGGTCAGGGAGGCGACGGCACGCCGGACGTCGGTCAGCCGATCGGCCAGCCCGAACCGCAACCCGGCGACGGAGACGGTGACGAAGACGGCGAGGAGGGCGACCCTGGCGAAGAAGGGGGCGAGCACGGGCACTACGAGATGGATCCCGAGGAGTTCGCCCAGGAACTCGACGAGGAACTCGGCCTCGACCTCGAACCAAAAGGCAAAGAGGTGATCGAGGAGGTTGAGGGCGACTTCACCGACGTCACGCGGACGGGCCCCAACAGCACTCTCGACTTCGAGCGGTTGTTCAAACAGGGGCTCAAACGGAAACTCGCGACCGACTTCGACGAGGAGTTCGTGCGCGAGGCGATGCGCATCGAGGGCACGACGCCGGAGTCCGTCTACGAGTGGTGTCGCGAGAAGAACATCCTGGTTTCGCTCGCGTGGATCGAGTCCGAGTGGAAGGAGATCGACGAGGACGAACGCGACCGGTGGGCCTCCTTCGAGGAGATGACTGAGAACGTCGAGCGCACGACGTCGGTTCAGCGCATCCGTCGGAAGGGACTCGACGAAGTCCCGTTCCGCCGGGACGACGAGCGGTACCGTCACCCCGAAATCGAAGAGAAGAAGCAGAAGAACGTCGTCGTCGTCAACATCCGCGACGTCTCGGGGTCGATGCGCGAGACCAAGCGCGAACTGGTCGAACGGACGTTCACGCCGCTGGACTGGTACCTCCAGGGCAAGTACGACAACGCCGAGTTCGTCTACATCGCCCACGACGCCGACGCCTGGGAAGTCGACCGCGAGGAGTTCTTCGGCATCCGCTCCGGCGGCGGTACGCGAATCTCAAGCGCGTACGAACTCGCGGAGGAGATTCTCGAAGAGTACCCCTGGTCGGAGTGGAACCGATACGTCTTCGCCGCGGGCGACTCCGAGAACTCCTCGAACGACACCACAGAGCGGGTGATCCCGCTGATGCAGGAGATCCCCGCGAACCTTCACGCGTACGTGGAGACGCAACCCGGCGGCACCGCGATCAACGCGACCCACGCCGAGGAAGTCGAAGACGCGTTCGAGGACAGCGGCGACGTCGTCGTCGCACGCGTCGGCGCGGCCGAAGACGTGACTGGCGCGATCTACGACGTGCTGCAGACGGAATCCAACGCTACAGGAGGGACCCGATGACGCCACCGAATCGCTTCAGACGGATCGCCAGGGACGAGGCCACCCGGCTGGAAGAGCCGGTCGAAGAGGCCGCTGCCCTCGCTATCAAACTCGGGCTCGACCCCTACCCGGTGAACTACTGGGTGGTCGACCACGACGAGATGAATCAGTTGATCGCCTACGGCGGCTTCCAGCGCCGCTATCCGCACTGGCGGTGGGGAATGACTTACGACCGGCAGAAGAAACAAGACCAGTTCGGGATGGGCAAGGCGTTCGAGATCGTCAACAACGACGACCCGAGCCACGCCTTCCTGCAGGAGTCGAACTCGCTGGCGGACCAGAAAGCCGTCATCACGCACGTCGAGGCCCACGCGGACTTCTTCCGCAACAACGAGTGGTTCTCGCGGTTCTCCGGCGACAGCGAACTCGACGCCGCCGCGATGCTGGAGCGCCACGCCGAGACCATCCAGCGATACGTGGACGATCCCGACATCGATCAGGAGGACATCGAGCGGTTCGTCGACGCCGTCACCTGTCTCGAAGATACGATCGATCAGCACCAACCGCTCTCGGCCGATCGCGACACTGAGCGGACACAACCCGAGGATCTCCGCGAACGGCTCGACGGGATGGACCTCTCCGATACGGTCCAGGGTGAGGTGTTCGACGACGAGTGGCTCGACGAACTCGCCGAGGCAGAGGCTGCCGCCGCGGACCTCGACCGTCCCAGATCGGACGTGCTCGGCTTCCTCAGCGATCACGGGATGGTCTACGACGAGGAAGCGGGCGAGGCCACCGAGATGGAGTCCTGGCAGAAGGACGTTCTGGACCTACTCCGCCGCGAGGCGTACTACTTCGCCCCCCAGAAGATGACGAAGACGATGAACGAGGGGTGGGCGGCCTACTGGGAGTCGCTGATGATGGGTGAAGAGCGCTTCGCCGGCAAAGACGAGTTCCTCACTTACGCCGACCACCAGTCGCGAGTTCTCGGCTCGCCGGGGATGAACCCCTACAAACTCGGGAAACAACTGTGGGAGTACGTCGAGAACACGACCAACAGGCGAGAGGTCGCCGACAAACTGCTCCGCGTCGAGGGGATCACCTGGCGAAACTTCCACGACGCGGTCGACTTCGAAGCGGTGCAGTCCCTGCTGGAGCCTGCGCCGGCGATCAACGAGATCCGCTCGGACACCCTCTCGGACCTCGCAGCGCTCCCGGACGACGACTCGCGAGTCGACTGGGAAACGCTGGACCGGGCACTCTCGGATCCGGACGCCGTGGACGTGGACAGTTATCCGTGGAAGGTTCTGGCCTACGAGGGGCTAGCCGAGCGGCACTTCTCGCTGGTGAAGCCTCAGTACCGGGGCTTTCTCGAACGGATCCGGCGCTCGGAACTCGAACAGCTCTCCAGATACATGTTCGACGACGCGAGGTTCGAGAGCGTCGAAGCGGCAGTCGCCGCCGTCGACCGGACCGCGGGCTGGGAACGGATGCGCGAGGTCCGTGAGAGCCACAACGATGTGACGTTCGTCGACGCGTTCCTCTCGCCGGAGTTCGTCGAGTCGAACGACTACTTCACGTACGAGTACACTCGTTCGACCGGCGACTTCCGCGTCGCCTCGACCGATCCCGACGACGTGAAAAAGAAGCTCCTGCTCCGGTTCACCAACTTCGGCAAGCCGACGGTCGCCGTCTTCGACGACAACTTCGAGAACCGTGGTGAACTCCTGCTGGGCCACCGGTACAACGGCGTGATGCTGGATCTCGATCAGGCCGAGGATGTCCTCGAACGGGTCCACCAACTGTGGGGTCGCCCGGTGAACCTGATGACGATCCGGAAGGAGTACGACGAACACGACGTGGAGGTGGCCAGACGCCGGAACCGCGAGCCCGAACCGTCCGAGGTCGGCGTGCGGATCCGGTACGACGGCTCGGAGTTCGAGGAGTTCGACCTCGATCCGGAACTGGAAGAGCGGATCCAGGCGTCTGACATCGACTACGACACCAAGCCCGACGAGTGGCTGTCGTAACGACAGTCGCCGACGCGGCCGAGCGAATTACCAGCCGGCTCGCGTCCGACTCCCGCCCGTGACAGGCGGGAACATTGCGAGTTCGTCACCTTCTTCGACGTCGTCCGACTCGGAGACCGGCGTCCCGTTCCGCATCAGGTTCACGTCGTCTGCGAGGTCGTCGCCGTCGAGAATCCGTTGACTGAGGTCCTCTCGACCGTTCAACAGGGCCGCGAGGGCGTCCTCGACGGTAGCGCCGGATTCGATCGACACCGTGTGCTCTCGGCCGCCAGCAACCTCGGCGAGATCCGCGAACAGCCGCCAGTGTACCGTGTCCATACCCCCTTTCTCGTCCCGGCGGAGTTGAGCGTTACGCAGTCGGTCGCAAACTGCGCTCGTCACGCGATCCGATCATCGTCTACTGCGCCTCTGGCCCGACTTGTGACCTTCGGGTCTCCCACCGATGGGGTGAATGACGAGACGCTTAAGATGGCGACAATAGATGAGCAGGTATGGCGACCGTATGGGATTGGGACTGGATTGGCGCTCGTGCCGCAGTAGTGCTGACGCTACTCGTCGGTGCCCTCTCGGTCGTGACGGGCATCGCCAACATCGGCACGGGTGCGGGTCCGGACTTCGTCGTGTTCGGCGCTCTCGTCCCCGGCGTCGCCAGGCAGGTGGCCGCCTTCACCGGGACGCTCACGGGGTTCGTCCTCCTGTTGTGTGCGTTCGGACTCCGACGACGTCTCCGGGCCGCGTGGTATGCGGGATTGGTCCTCTTCCCGATCACCGCGGTGCAGGGGGTGCTTCAGTCCTCGCAGTTTTCCCTACCGCTCGTCGTGCTCTCTGTCGTCGCGCTGCTCGTAGTGGGACCCAACGTCCGCGCGTTCGACCGGGAGGTCTCGCTGACGACGACGCAGATCGCGGCGCTGACAGCGCTGGCGGGTGCACAGGGATACGGGACCGCGGGAGCCTTTAGTCTGCAAGAACATTTCAACGGCGTTTCGACGCCGCTGGACGCGTTCTACTTCACGCTCGTCACCGGTAGCACCGTCGGCTACGGCGACATCACACCGAACTCAGCAATCGGCGAACTGTTTGCGATGTCGGTTCTTTTAGTAACCGTCTCGTCGTTTGCCGTGGTGCTGGGAGTCGTCTTCACGCCACTCATCGAAGCGCAGTTCTCAAAAGCACTCGGAAATATGACAGAAGAGCAACTCGACGTGCTGGAACACCACGTCCTCGTGCTCGGGCACGGGGACCTGACGGAACCGATTCTCGAAGAACTCTCGTCGAAGGCCGATGTCCTCGTCGTCGTGCCGGACGAGGAGCGCGCGCGTCGGCTCTCCGATCGAGGCTACACCGTCCTCACGGACGACCCGAGCGACGAGGAAGCCCAGTACCGTGGCCGAGTCGAAGTCGCACAGGCCGTCGTGGCGGCGACGAACGACGACGCCGAAGACGCGCTGGCGATCCTGACGGCTCGACAACTCAATCCGGGGGTGACGATTGTCGCCGCCGCGACCCAGCGCGAGAACGTGGCCAAACTCAAGCGCGCCGGGGCGGATACCGTTATCAGTCCGGCGGCGCTCGGCGCGCATTTCCTCGCGGAGTCCGCGCTCGGCGGCCAGGGAGCCGAAGCGCTCGAGCAGCGCCTGCTCGGGGCTGGCGGCACCTCCGACGACCTGGAGGCCGCCGCAGAGGCAGTCAGTGACGTGCCGGAGTCTGCGACGGACGGCGGCGACGCGGGCGATTGCGAACCTGACGGG